>JALOCA010000059.1 GCA_023227965.1 Lentimicrobiaceae bacterium
ATGTACATCGATAAATGACATGGCTTATTTTCTTGAAATTGCTCATGTCACGAAATTAATAATTTTCAGGCATTGCCTTTTAAACATTACCACCACCAAAGGAGGTGGTTTTAAAGTTTATAATAAACATGATACGTTCATAATTTTGCCATCTTTTTTGAGGTTCTGATGGAACTGGTATTATTTCCTGTGATACCCTGTAGTCAGTAGCCCGTAAAATAAAATCAACAATCGGTTGCGGGTTTTGAAGGCTGTGGGGATGATGGTTCACCCCTGGTTTATGTATTACACATATTGAACCGCCAGCTTCCCTTATTTTTTGTTCAAACGGAGCGGTATTTTCAGCAACGGGCACCACATCGTCTGCATCGCCAACCACATGGAGCATGGGGAAACCAGCATTGGCAATCTGGTCTGTCAGATCTATCGGGTTTCCCTTAAAAGCAATTGCAACTTCTTCTGTTTTGAGGTTAAAATCCTGCTTAAAGGTCTCCCAGTCCCGGGCGCTTCCTTTACCCTTCCCTTTACCTCCCGGCCAGCTCTTAAGGTCAAGAACAGGTGCATCGGCATATATCGCGGCAACCCGCTCGGGATATGTCACTCCCCAGCGATAAATATAAACTCCACCTCTACTCATCCCTTCCATAACAGACTTTTTTGCCAGTCCTGCACGGGTCAAAAGTTGATAGTAATCATTCCATATCGATAACGCTTCTTCGTTCCCAAACAATTCGGCAACATCACAGTAGACAACATGGAAACCCCTTTCGAGCAAGGCAATGTCGGTTTGGGGCTCATGTCCCCAGAAGCGGGCCCGCCAAATCCATGGATGGCAGGGGGCTGAAAGTTTAGGTACCACAACTTTGGCATCTCGGCCACGAAAGGTAAAATCGTAACCCTGAAAACCATTAAAATTAAAAGGTTTGGCATCCTGTGGCAATGATTTTGCAAGCCCAAACAACGGATCAGTTTTCATCCTGACGAACTCACTGATCCTCTTCGCGATCACGGTTGCCCCTTCTGCTGAAGGGTGCACTTTATCGGGTACCAACTGAGGAGATTCGATCAGCAGATTGAACAAATTAATTACTTCGCATCCTGTTTCGTAGGCTATCTGACGGATCATTGGTAGTAGTTTTTCCCTGACCACACTGGCTGTAATGCCTGTGGTATCGGTCGAAAAAACAGGGATCGGCAATAACAGCACGACCCTCGGGTGGCTGGATAACTGCCTGAAAGAAACAATCAAATCCTTGTAATCCTGGACATATTCGCTCAGGAAAATCCGGTTGACCGGCTTGGTATCATTGGTTCCCAGTTTAATAAAGACCCAATCTGGCTGAAAGTCAAGGGCCTTTTGGTATGCAGAAGTTTTCCGGTAAGGAGCATTCCCCTTTTGCAATAAGGTGGTGCCACTTACCCCGAAGTTGCCCACTTCGAAACCATTACCCAGCATGGCGCCCAGTTGGGCCGGGTAACTGTTTATTCCCCGGTTCTCGATCCTGGCTCCATAAGTAATGCTGTTCCCAACACAGGCGATGCGGATTTTGCTTTGGGAATAACCGATGATCGAGGTAAAAAGGAAAGCAAGTAGGACAAAATAGCGTATTGATTTCATTTTCAGAGTATTTTTAAAATTCATTTTCTTTCTTTTATTTATAACAATTCAAACAAAATATATTAAAATCCAACAACTACTTTTTCAATCCTGTAAGATCGGACTCTACTATAATTTTACCATTACCAGAGTTTACTTTTGCCGAAAAGTTGTCATAAAGCTCAATGTTGGATGATGTTCTCAATAATATTTCTTTGTTTTCAACGCTGTTGGTAACCAGATCCATCGCTCCCTTCTGATTGAAGACACATCCGTATATATTGATCTTGGTTTTCAGGTAATCGGGCATCGCTTTGTTGCCATGGAAGTCGATCCGGTTATTTTTGAAACTTGAATTGGTGATCGTCAACACATCGACAGGCGTACCGATTGACAGAAATTCAGTCGGTTGATCGTGAATGACCCTGATATTGTCAAACACAAGCTGCTCCTGCATGGGGATTTCAGCTCCCGGATAGTAGGAACGGCTATACCTGTCGTTATCGAAATGAACTGAAAATCCGATCCGGGGTTTCTCAAGGAAAATATCCCGAAAAATGACATTTCGGACTCCAGCCGTATAGGTGACATCGTTTTGAACGACACCCCAGTTGATACCGTCCAGAACTTTGCTGCCGCTTTCGTGCATGGGCTGTGTGGTTGATTTATACACCGTACCGTCAGCTTTGGCCTGAACGCGATAGATCCTGCCGTTTGAGACTACAGCATCAGATTGCTGCACCTCCATGCCCGGTTTCCAGTCGATCCATGCCCCGGCCAAAATCCGGCAGAAATAGCCAACCGGTTTTTTGTCATCGGCCAGATCGTGGCAATTTTCAATAACACCATTTTCAATCCATCCCAGTTCAGGATTGCCAACAGAATAGTCGTGTGCATTGAGTGCCACAGCATCATCATAGGTCTGAAATATCCCGTTGCTAATCGTGAAACGCTTTCCCCTACCCAAATGAACCCCGTCCTTATCTCCTTTGATTATAACATCGTTAATTATAATATCTTCAAAGGTACAGACGTGGATACCATACTGAGCTTTACCCAGATCCAAACACCTGAAACGATCAATTTTCAGATCCTTGATGTAGAAAAAAGCAAGTTGCCCATGAAGACCATACGCCTCTTTAAAGTTCCGGACGTCCATTCCATTGACAATAATCTGCAAACCTTCGATAGATATATGATTATCATAAGTCCTGGTGACGGCACCTTTGTTCACGATGACATGGGAAAATGTCCCATGTTCATCAACCTTTTTAAGGTAGATGTTGTTCCCAAAAATGATTACTGTATTGCTTCCGATATAAACAGTCCCTGCTACTTTGTAGGTACCCGGGTTACTCACCGTAATTGTTCCTTTCTGATCAACTGCCCGTTGCAGTGCTTTTGTATTTTCGATACCACTTGCTTCGGGAGAAAAACCAAAATCGGCAGCATTCACGAACGTCGCATTCGGAGGTTCAGTTTTTAAAGGTTGTAACTGATAATTAAAAACATTTCCCGATATAGATCCAAAAAGGACGAAAACAAGGGAAAATAAGAATATGAGAATTTTAAGTTTCATAAGTTTATGAGAATTTTAAGTTTCATTGTTGAAGTCATTTCCAGGATAGCTGGGCAACATTTATCCCCCTGTTAGGATATTGTGCACTTGAGATATACCACTGTTTATCCTCACCCTGAAATATTTCAGGTGCATGGGTAGCCAGTTCTGTTACCAATGGTTGCCCATGGAAATCAAGTGGGTTTTTGGAGCAATAAACAAATGAACGCGCATCATAACCGTTATTATTTTTGCCAGCCGTGTCCCAAAGGCACCAGAAAAGATAAAATTTGCCGTCATTCCGTTTAAGTGTCGGGGACTCGCATTGGTAAGTTGCAACTTCCCCTTTGTAAATTTCGACAGGCTCCGTCCACTCCACAAGGTCTTTGGATGTGGATGCCTTGACCACGTTCCCGGAGCAATACACCAAATAGTAGGTACCCTTCCAGACCATTAAGCTTGGGTCGCGCCCAGACTTTTCGTTGATACGAATCGGGCCTGTCGGCTTCCAGACGTATAAGTCCTTTGAAACCGCCATCCTGAATGGGATTGGCCCATAGATCATTTTGAAAAGTTTACCCTGCTTTACAATAGTCGGGGCATGGTTGGCGCTACTCTCACCGGGACGCTGGGCAGGAGGGAGCACTTTGGGTTTGTCAATCCATGAACCCTTTCTGAATGAGCTTTCAAAAGTTTTTCCGGCAGACACCGCATGGAAAGAGGCAAATTCACCCTGATGACGTGACTGGCCCGGTTCTGATGCCGGGTGAGTGATCCCGAAGGAATGCCAATGCTGATCAGGTCCTTTTACAAAACAATGGTCGTTGGGTTGCCATAAGGGATAATAAATACCTGTCTTCAAATCTTTCGTATCAGGTCCCGGAAATACATCACCTTGCGGGTCATAAATTAGAGTATAATCGCTCACTATTAAAGGAACCAAACATTTTTTGTGTTGGGTCCCCTTCTTTATTGACTGTCCTTGTGAGAGGCCAGGAAACGAAAATAAAAGAAAGCCAAGTATTATAAAAAAACTATAGCATTGAATTTTATGATATGAGAAGTTCATGAATAAGATACTAAATTAATTCCTATACCAATCAATATTTATAAATTTTGACCCCCGAAATTGCCTCTCCACTATAATGATTATCTACTCGTTCAAATTGATTGTAGCGCAATAATATCCCCGGAAATTTCTTTTTCGATTCAGAACTCATAGAATGATCTTTATAATATTGTGCGTCAGTATTTACACCTTTCTGTAGCTTTCCTTCGACCACAATCCCAAATTCAGAATTTCTGATCAGGTTCTTTTCGACTAAAACGTCTTCGCTTTGTCCGCTGATACTGATTAAACCATTACTTTGAACTTTATTGTTTCGTAAAACAATACACTTGCTCAGCGGTCCTTCATAATTACCCTGATGTAAGTCACTAACTGTACCCATAACCCCAAAACGCGTGAGTTGATGCCTGTAGTTATGCCCATTTGTTATTTCATTGTTTAATACCTGGTTATACCATGAGGGTTGCCAGCCCCAACCTCTTTGTTCTTGTCCCCATACCAGGAAACCACTCATTCGGGTTCCCTTATTATTGGCAACGATATTTTCTATAGAAGTACCGTAAAACTGCACTGCCCCCCCATCTTCAAAGGTATTGTTCACAATAAGGGCATGTCCACGGAACGGGATAATTGAAATTATCGAGCTTGTGTCTGGGTCAACCAACCAAGGTTGATCCATCTCCCACATTCTTCCTGAATGACTTACCACCCGCCGATATTGGCCGGAACCTTTGCCATCAAGGATACATACAACTGTGTTTCTCCAATCGTTGGCCTCTTTGCTGTATCGCTTAAAAACCGGGTCGGATGCCAGGGTCAGATTTTTCCCATCGGTGTTGGCAATCTTTCCCATATACGCTCCTCCTGTTGCATCAAAAGTAAAAAACTCCTGATCCAAACCGTAAGCATTGGCAAACCGGTTTCTCTTTAGAAGCAAATATTCTGCTGAATTTCCAAAATAGGTTGCAAAATAATTCCCCGTAGCTCCCAGGTCAATACCTTCAAAAACACAATTCTCAAAGATTACACGATTGATTGCTTCACATCCAAAACCGTCTCGCCCGTATCGAACTTTTGAATCACGGATCAGTCCATTCGATGAATTCATTAGCCTGATACCATATGAACCCGCAAGGATATCACAATTGGAAACTTCAAAATGATTCACTCGGTTCAAGTGAATGCACGCATCTATATCTTCAATCTTTCCATTTAGTTTCCTGCCCCGAAACTCTGATTCACGATCTGTCCGGCCAAGCAAAAATATGGGATTGGCCCTGATCCGAACACTGTCGATTTTAAAATAGCCATCATCAACTTTGATAACATTTTTATACATATTTTGACAATACAAACTAAGATTTTCTATACTGAAGGATTTCCCATATAGCAAAGCCTCCGGAATTTCCACCAAATCGTTCCAATACACTATTGTCTTGTCAATTCCGTCTCCTCTAACAACCGTATTTTCAGGAATTTCAATTGCATTCTTGATTTCATATTCACCTGATGGAAAATAGACTATGCCACCATTGTTTTCCCGGGCTTTCTGTAATGCTGATTCAATTCCAAGAACCATAACATCGAATACTTTCAGGTTAGAAACTTTGACATCTGTTATTTGTACACTGACTCCATGATTCCATCCCGACTTTCCTCCATATCCATTGTTTATCCACAACTCATAAGTGCCCGAAGCTACCTGTGCAGGAATATGAACCTGAATATCAAATGGGTCGGCCCGTTCTATAAAAAGTGGAAAAGATTTGCCTTGTGAATTTCGCAACGAGACCTTGCATTTATGACTTTTAACTTCGTCGGATTTGATTTTAAGGCAATTACCAACAATTCGAAGCCAACCGCCAGGACTTGAAGTTTCGCCATTTTCTCCCTGACTCCACCATACTTTAGGGCCATTGAGGAAAATCGTATCTGAGAATGTTTCCCCATCCACAATTCGGCATGCATAAATGCCAGGTTTCCATATCGCAGGGACAACACATTTCAAGTTACTTGAACTTCGCTGTAAGATTTCTACCTCGACCCAATCATTTATGGCAAGAATATTTTCCCGTTCAGGATTCCCAGGTTTACTGTCTTTCACCCTAGCCAATTGAATGGTTGCAGTATTGGAAAAATCACCAGCTTGTATCATAACTGTTTCGTCAGGGCCAACAGGTGAAGATGCCCATATAATACGCGGCCGATTGTTTGAACTAACCGTGAAAGCATTAAAACTAATTATTAAAGACACCAATATTTTAAACAGAATTGATTTCATAACGTGTTAATTAATTTCTAATTATTTAATTTTTAATCAAAATACATAAATACCTTTACAGGCCCAAGCAGCCCCGAAGGAACAGGTTCCGGTTTTGTGTCTTTATTTCTATCATAGGTTCTTGCACTAATCTCAGGCACTGTAAATCTGGGATCAATAGAATAAGGGTTGATGGTTGTCCAAGTATGCTTTTCAGAACCCATTTCAACACCAAGACCATCTCCCATCAACCTGTTGAGCCATGTATTGGCAACTTTTATCTCAAGAGTATTTTCCCCACGTTTCAAAGCTTCTGTAATTTCAACACGGTAGGGCGGTGTCCAGACTATTCCGCAAATTTTCCCATTAAGTTTTACTTCTGCTATTACTTCCACACGACCCAAATCAAGATATATTTCCTTTGAAACAGGTTGATCCCAATTAAATGAAGTTGAATAGACAGCCGATCCAGAATAATATTTAATAGCTTTTTCAGGCCTTTTACTCCAGTCGTCCAGCTTTTCAAACTTTATTGATTCCGGTACTCCCCATCCCGGAGAAAAGTTTACATTCCACGGATTGTCTATGGCCATTTCAGAGTTTGGTACAGAACCGCATTTGTATGATTTTTTTATATTCGGGTTAGATTCTGATTTCCTGAAAACGACAAAAACCGATGCGCATGAATCCAGGCACATGGGAATTACAGTCTGTTTATCTGTCTGACGAAATGATGCAACATCTTTTATTTCCCCAGTCACCGGATCCCATACTTCCGGTTTTTCCCCTGATATTCTGAATTTTGCAGTAAAATTTAGAGAGAATGACTGTCCGTTACTTATAAAATAAATATCAGTACCATCGATATAACGATGAATAAACCGTAAATCATTATCAATCTCTTCAGTACTAAAATCAGGAAATAATGACATGGATTCAAGAACCTCCTTGATACCGATCCCATAAAATACCTGCCCCTTGCCGTAAGAATGCCGGATAATTGTTTTTCCATCGCAATTACCCCATACTTCTTTGCCTATCTCGTCAACAATTTTGTCACATTGCGGGTAATTTTTTAAACCAGGATTTTGGATTGGTCGTGGACCCAAAACAATTGCTCCGGATTGTACCAGTTTTTTGATTTTTCCGGCCGCTTCAGGGCTCATTTTTTCTGAGCTGCGCAATACCAGGAGCTGATAGGATGCCCCACCTGAAGTAACAAGTCTGCCTTTACTGAATGACAAATCATTAATTAAGATTTCAGGGGGTAAAAGGTCGTAATCATATCCTTTTGGCAATTTTAAGAATTTATCAAAATTGTCGTTTCCACCTTCCAACACCATAGGAATCGGTCCTCCCGGTTCTTCTCCATAGAAATATAAGACATCAGCAAAAGGTCTTCCTTGTTGAAGCATAAACTGACACCGTGAAAGATACGATATCCATGCATGGCCCATCTTCCACCATGTCTGCCCACGGGAAAATGCAAGTCCATAAGGGCCAAAGGCCGGACCTGGGTAAATCTTATCAATATCAGGATTATGGGCATATGTGTGGAATACAAATCGGTTGACTCCCGCACACAATGCCCCGTCTCCCTGTGCCTTAAGGGATGCCGGGCAACTCTTCCAATCCAGCTTACCTTGCGTATAAGCCTCTATCGCCACCACCTGTTTCCCTGTGATGTGAGCGGCGGAAGCGGCATACTTCATTGTATTCCCGAACTCGTTCATGGGAACATCCACATGCAGATAATGCTGCACAGGGTCCGAAACCATTGTCTCTCCACCACCACCACTATCCTCTGCATGAACCAGTAACCCGTGCTTGTGTGCAAGTTTCCTCATTCCTCCGAAGAAAGTCTCCGATACCAGGTCGCTCATTGTCTGGCGTACATCGCAAAGGAAGCGGTCGGTAAGTTCGCGATTTTCGATAATGAAGCCGGCAAAAACCGGAAGATAGTTCAATACATCATAGCCCCTGCGTTTCCTGAACTCTTCCCGAAAAACCGGTGACCAATTCTGAGAACCTACTTCCCAGCTATCGAAAGTGATACTTGTAAGACTTTTCGAATTTACAGATGCTCCATCTTTGAGTATTTCACCGGCATAATGATCAAAATGAGTGGAAATTGCCTCCGGGTTAAATTTGTCACATTCCAGGCCGGTTGCTTCGGGCGCTGCCGGTGCATTCTTTGTCCCTGTATTGCGATATCCGACACGCACTACAGTCCATGATTTTCCTAAAGGAGCTGTCCAGGTCAGATTCCTGAACGTATCAAGTTGGTTTGTAAGATCCAGAATATTGTCAAACGGGACTGTGGATCCCTCTTCTGAAGGCAAGACCGGCTCTGAGATAAATGTTCGGCCCAACTCGCCCATCTTACTATTGAGTGAGTAAATTGCAGGGTCTGATGAAAACAAAACCCGCTTTAGCACCAGTTTTGCAGGGCCTCTCCATTCCAGACGAAAGAACCGCGCTGTCGTTTGCGGGATGGCGTGGGTCACGCTTGGATCCTTGCGGTGAAACAGTGAAAAATAGGAAGAAAGTTGGACAATCTCCCGAAATTCACGTCCATCATTACTCTCCAGAACTACAGCGCGGTGTTCATCCGGATTAGTTGCTGTTGATCCGGTAATCGTTAACGAACGACAAGTTACCTCTGTTGGAAACTCGAACTGCACCCATGATGATTGTCCGGCATCTATTGACAGTTCAGAAACTTCCTCAGCTTTAGCATTGTCCCTGATTTCACGATTTAATATATCCGGATCTTTTATAAAATTGCTCGTTATTTTAGGAACTGGCAAGGCTTTTATATCCTTCCAGACAGATGGAGTGGGGAATGCCAAAACGGCAATATCCCGGTAAAATGTATTTCCCTTTTGGGGCCATGATGGTGGAGCTTCCAATTGTAGCGTCGCACCGCCTGCGATATTATGTTTTGTGTGGACGATGTGCATCATATTCTTGTCCGGCGTAATCCATGGACCTCCGGAACCATTCCATCCGGCACAGTTCTGAAAATTGAATGTCAATCCCAACCGGTCACATTCGGTTAATGCATGTTTTACACACTCATGCCATTCCGCGCTAAGACAGGGAGTATTCGGTCCTGTCTCACCCATACGCGAAGTACTGAACATTGTCACTCCTTCTAGCCCGATTTGCTTAATTGCTTCCAACTCTGCGGTAATCCTTTCTTTACTGATCCGACCTTCCCGCCAATGCCACCAGGTATGGGGTTTTGCAGAATCCGGGGGATTTAGGAACCCTGTCTCAAGTTCTTCTGAAACAAATACCCTATTCCTTTTTCTGTCCATGCAATAAAGCTCTCCTGGCATACCTCCCAATATTATTCCGGCTGTTCCTAAAGAGATATTTTCGATGAATTTTCTTCTCCTCATTTTCAATGAATTTTCCTGATTACGCTGCTATTTTCATGTCTAAGGACAATATTTTGTTCCTGCATCAAAAGCACTCCATCTTTTTTATTAAAGGAGTATCTTCCGACTTTGTTATTTCAAACTTAATCCCTGTATACATTTTACCCTCAAGTTTTTCGATCCGTTTATGCCCGATACAACTTCCTTTGCTCAACGACTTCCATTCCCTGTTTTCCATTCCATAGAGATTGTATTCCCGGACCCGCTCACCTTTCGAAATTTCTTCCCGGATAACCACATAATTGACTGGCTGAGGCAATTTGAAACGGATGGTAAAAACATTTCCTTTCCCGGATGTTGCCCCCAATGGTACTGAAAATTGTTTTTTTACTTCCTGCCCAAATTCCTCAAGACGTTTCATATCCTCATCCGGCACCAATCCACGCGAATCGACCACGATGCCCACGAGCATATTGGTATTTTGGCCTACAGTTTCGTAATACCGGTTCATCATATCATCCAGGGTGCGTATCCGATCCTCTTCCCCTTCGTGCCAAAACCATCCCCCCTGGAAAGCCGGCTTTTCTTTGGTCCATTTTCGAAGTGCAAAATCGGCTTCCCCGGGGCACCAGAATTCCCCGGATGGATTCCCGTGCAACCCTTTAATCTGGATTACCCCTGTAGCTGAGGTTGTGGAATCTGCCCTGGCCCAGCAGGGATAGGGGGCTACTCCACTTTCATTTCCAACCCACCTGATATTATTTATATATCCATAAGGGCCTTGAAAGGCAATCGCTTCGGGCTGGTACTTTTTAAATAACAAAGGAATTTCTACCCCTCCTTTTTCGGGTGGCAACACTCCGCCATCAAACCAGACTTCGAAAAGTTTACCATAGTTAGACCACAGCTCAGTGAGCTGAGTTTTTACGACCTCTTTATACTTTTCCTGTTCTTCAGGATTTCCGGAAATCACAAAACCCGGATTATTCACTTTGAGATAGGCGTTAACTGATGCACTGGCATAAATGCCAGGTTTAATGCCGTACTTTTTACACGACGCGATAAAATCTTTCACGATATCGCC
Organism: Lentimicrobiaceae bacterium; assembly: GCA_023227965.1. Lineage (NCBI taxonomy): Bacteria > Pseudomonadati > Bacteroidota > Bacteroidia > Bacteroidales > Lentimicrobiaceae > Lentimicrobiaceae bacterium. Next base: position 10,955 of record JALOCA010000059.1, read on the forward strand.
TTTCCCATTTCTCCACGGGGTGTTTTTAACGCTGTAAGGATGGGCTTTGGTAGGCCACAAACTGAAACCGCTACAGTGTTTGGCTACAAGGACGGCATAAGTCGCCCCCGCCGCTTTGGCTGCCCGGAGCCATTGGTCTGTATCAAGTTCCTTAGGATTGAAGACAGAAAGATCCGGCTGGTACTTCCAGTTTGCCCTAAACTTATAGGTTGGTTCAAAAACCTGCAGGTCAAAGTGGAACATGGCTCCAACTTCAGCATCGGCCCATTCAAGTTGGGATTTGGTGGGCAAAACCTGATTAGAAGGTTCACCGGAAGATATTATAAAGCAGATCATTAAAAAAAATATCATTTGAAATTTCATCATTGCTGTTTTAAAATCGAGTGTTGTAAACTGAACATATAATTGCCGCTACCAATTTCAATTTTAACTTTTCCGTTTTCTGTTGAAACTTTGTATAAACCATCATTCGGTAAGGGCAGGTTATTGAGTAAAATACTTTTTTCTTCACCATTTTCGAAGCAGACAGTAGCCGATGAATTTGGTGGGACTGAACAAGTATAAATCATTTTATCGTCTTCAAGCTTCCATGCTGATTTGATGGTTCCATAAAAAGTATTTAATTCAGCAGAAGTTGATTTCAGACCACCACCTTGATGTGGTTGAAGGATAAAATGCTTATAGCCTGGCATTTGCGAGTCAATAATAATTCCAGCAACATAACTATAAAGCCATTCACCAATTGCACCCAATGCATAATGATTAAAGCTATTCATGGTGGCAGTTTGGAACGAACCATTGGATTTCTGTCCGTCCCACCGTTCCCAGATGGTTGTCGCCCCTTGAGTCACCTGATAAAGCCACGATGGATATTCTTTTCGCATCAGCAACATAAAAGCTAAGTCAGCATAACCGTGATCCGACAGGACTTTACAAAGTAATTGGGTTCCAACAATCCCCGTGGTCAGATGTTTCATTTTCCGGACATCCTCCGCCAGATAACTGGCAGCTTTTAAAACCAAAGTATCAGGTATCAGCCCAAAAGACAAAGCCAGGGCATAAGCGGTTTGAGTGTTTGAAACCAAACGACCGGAAGAAGTAACATATTCATTCAGGAAAGCTTTCTTTATACTCCGAGCCAGTTCTTCGTATTTGCGGGCATCATCTGTTTTGCCAAGAATTGTAGCTATCTGTGCCAACAGCTCTGTTGAGGAGGCATAATAGGCATTGGTAATCAAATCTTTATCTGTTATGGCTGCAGGATTATCCTGCTCGTCAGAAGCAAAAGCCAGCCAATCACCAAAACCGTAATCGCCTGTCCACAGATTATCTTGTCCTGATTTCTGGTGCATGAATTCAACCCAGGCTTTCATGCTCAAATACTGGTTTTGAAGGATCCTTATGTCTCCATAAGCCTGATAAACTCTCCACGGTATAACAACCGCGGCATCTCCCCACCCGGCACTAATACCCCTACCACTCAGGGCATCCGGAATTGTTCCAGGGACTCCACCATTTTTAAATTGGTCAGCAGATAGGTCAAACATCCAATTTGTATAAAATGGTGCAACACTAAAATTAAATGCTGCTGTTGAACTGAAAAACTGTGCGTCACCAATCCATCCGAGGCGCTCATTGCGTTGAGGACAATCAGTTGGGACTGCGAAGAAGTTACCTCTCTGAGTCCATTGAATATTATGCTGCAATTGATTAATCAATGAGTCTGAACAAACGAACGAACCAGTTAACGGCATGTCTGAATGAATTACTATCCCCGTAATGGTATTCAGGTCAGGGATACCAGTGAAATGTTCCAATTTCACGTACCTGAATCCATGATATGTAAAATGAGATTCGAAGATTTCTTCTCCCACTCCATTTAATATGTACTTATCGGTAGCTTTTGCTGCACGTAGATTATCGGTATAAAAATTTTCTTCTTTGTCAAGCACTTCAGCAAACTTCATAACCACCCAATCGCCCTTTTCTCCCTTTACTTTTAATCTTACCCAGCCAACCATATTTTGTCCCAAATCATAGACTATTTCCCCTTTAGGAGTCTTAATAATTTTTTTTGTCTTAATTTCAGTAATCGCCCTGATAGGATAACTACGGGAAGCTACAAGAATATTTCGTGGATGATCGAAAATTTTAGCCTGAGAAAAGGTTTGAGAAACAAAACCTGGCTGATCCCACCCAGGGATATCAAGACGGGCATCATAAATCTCCCCATTATAAATATCTGATTCAATGATCGGTCCATTCCCGGTTTGCCAAGAGCCATCTGTCGTTATCTGATTAACAGTCCCATCAGTATATTTAATCTCAAGCAGTGCAAACAGAGATAGCTTATCACCATAATAATTCCCAGCTTTGGTAAGCACAATATTCCCACGGTACCAGCCATCGCCAACAACAGCACCGATGGCATTTTCAGGTTTTAACATGCGGATAACGTCGTAAGTCTGGTATTGCAACCGCTTGTTATAACTGGTCCATCCGGGAGTAAAAAGATCCGAACCCACTTTTTTCCCGTTCAGAAAGACCTGATAAAGTCCTAATGAAGTAATATACAACCGGGCTGACT
>JALOCA010000060.1 GCA_023227965.1 Lentimicrobiaceae bacterium
CACAATCTCCCATCCAACCCCATCGTTCGTCTCGATCAGCTACATCCGCCATCGAACTTTTCAGACAGGACAGAAAGGTCATTGATACGGCACTCCATAACTTATTTAATCTCAAATCGGACGTCTCGAAATTTGCTGTTACCGGACAGCTGTCTGAGATCATTAGTGCTGTGATATCAATTAGGTTTACGGAAGACACAAGACCACTGATCTCAACATAGCGGAAACCGTGGAACGTGAAGTCTGGCGTAAAAGTCTGGGGGCCTTTCCCGGCCAGAATATAAACATCGCCGTTGTCATAGGCGCCCCAAAGGTTTTTGGTGTAGAGTGATCCGTCTTCGTTCAGCGCCATGGCATGGCGCAGTTTGACCTTAGTGCCCGCAGCGCCATCCAAGGTAACCCGGCACACGCCTCCAACACCCTGACCAAAATCACATATCCAGTTACCAGAAGGTGTTTGCTTTAAGGATAAAGGCTTGAACTTGCCCCTGCAGATTATTGGCTGAACAGTTTGCGGCCAGAGGTGCAATTTCCATGCTGGTTTCGAGACCACTGTAGATTTCCAACCTTCACCATGGTAACCAGGCTCGTTCCAGCCCGGGAGTTCACACCGGGAATCGTAAATAATCCCATCGTACATACTCGTTTTACGGTAAGGTCCTTCAAAAGTATAGGACCAAGTTTCATTGGTACCGGTGATCTCGCGTGTGCCATCCTCATATTCAATCTCAATCTGTAATAAAAACCTTGGTATAATGTCCCCAAATCTACCCTGAGCAAAATCTTTGAATTGGTCGTAGCCATCCAACCTGTATCGTGAACGGTACCAACCATCGGCCAGTATGGCTCCGGCCGCATTCGCCCCCTCATGCAACACGGAGGTCACATCAAAGGTCTGTATGGGAACACGTTTGTTATATTGCGTATAACCCGGTGCCATATATGTATCACTGATGCGGGTTCCATTGATGCGTAATTCGTAATTACCCAACGCCGTGGAGTAGGTTATGGCACGTTTTACAGGCTTTTTGCAAACAAACTCGCCGCGCAACAAAGGCGCAGGTCGAAGCCTGCGGCGACTCCCCCCGTCATATTGCGTTTTACCTGCAGTCAGAAGAGAAATGCCGAAACCGGCAGCAATATCCTCGTAAGAATCGAGTGCCGTTGCCTTGCACCCTTTTGCCAAATCGGTTTCTCCATGAAGAACTTCCATTCCCGCCAATTTCAAAACGACCCTCTGTTTCAACGATGTAAGGCGTACATATCTTCCCTTCACCTCCGTAAACCGGATATTAAACGGTTCCTTTTCAGGACTCACGACATCTTCCTTTGTATAATCGGAAACCATCGATTTTACACTCATGTCCTCATAATCGGAAACCTCTATTTTGAACCGCAACGGGAAGTCATAGCTAGGTGAAAGTTCACCTCCATTGGGATAAACGCCTCGCCTGCCTGCGGCACGATGAAGACGGATGCCATTAATGTTCTTTTGGGTGACTAAGTCAATTTGAACCCATTTTTGGTCATTGGGATCATTAACTTTCAACGACATGTATCCGACATGCATCGGACTATCGGAAATAAAATCGGGGGCAGTGATCCACTTTGCCTTCCAGTCCATCTCCTGAAGTAAACCAACAGAAAACAGTGCCGGTTTGCTCCAGTCACTTCCATTTTCCATGCTCTTCAATGCAGTGGTCCAAACCCGTACTTTCCAAAAACACACTGTGCTGGAAGCCAGCGGCTTTCCATTGTACTCAATTTGAATGGTTACATCAGATTCCACACGTCCAGTATCCCACAGATCCGCTTCATCGCGCTTGAGCGCTTTTAGACTAGAGGCAACCAGAACCTGGTAGGCCGTCTGGCGAACTGCCCTCCGAAAATCAATTATTTCCCAGGAAAACCTCGGATGATCTGTATCAATCCCCAACGGATCAGTTAAGTATTCGCAACGCAAATTTGAAAGAGTGGTTTCTCTGATTTCATCCCAAACCTTTGACTTCTTGTCAAACCATGGTTCAGAAGCCTTTACAACGGAATAACTTCCGATTAAGATACTACCAGTCTTAATGAATTTTCGACGATTATATTTCATATTTAAGTACTATTTAAATATAAAGATTGGATTATTTGAACAGGGGACGAGCCGACAGAATGCAAAAGTTGTTTAGGTGCGTTAAGATGTTTAACGCATTAGTTTTACCCCTGATTATCTATAAAATAAGGTGCAACAGTAATTTAGTCCAAATGGAATGAATGAATCAATTCATTTAGCAGATTAACCTAATGTACTATCCTGAGCTCATCGCTCAGGATAGTACATTTCCTTAAAAATTTAATAACCTGGATTTTGTTTTAATGCCCCTAAACTTCTATCAATTTCTATTCGTGCAATTGGAACAAGATAAAGATTATCGGAGAAATGGCGTTCCAAAATTTGAAAAGGGGTATATGTTTTTGATCCGTCCCCAAGCTTTATTATCTTCATACCCATAACATTCTTAATCTCAGTCGTCGTTGCAATTTTCCATCTGCGGACATCAAAGAAACGATGTCCTTCAAAAGCAAGTTCGATCCTGCGTTCATTCTGTATTTTTTTCCTTAATTCTTGACCTGAAGCAGTTACCGGGGGCATATCAACTCCTGAACGGGAGCGTATCATATTGATATATTTTCGTGCATTTACCTCATCGCCCAATTCAAATTTGGCTTCGGCATAGTTTAATAGTATCTCGGCATATCTGAAGAATACATATGGAGAAGTTGAATTAATGCTTGACGCCTTAATATCACCAGCAGGTATAAGTTCGGGTTGTACAAACTTTTTAAGATAATAAGATGTCAAAGAAGCATTCCATGGCGACATAGAACTTCCAGGCGAATCTATTCCTCCCTGGAAAGTTTCTGTCACTCTACCCCTCCAGACAGAACCATCATGCAGAATAGAAGCTTCAAATCTTGGATCACGATTTACATAAGGATTTTGAGGATCATAACCTGAAGCTGAATTAATACTCCCATTTTCTAAATAAGGCAGTTCACCGTTAACCATTTCATACGCATCCACCATGTTTTGTGTTGGTGCATTTGCAAAACCCCCTGCATTATCTGCGTTTCGGCCACACCAAAAATGCGTATAATGACAATTTGCCTGAGTAAAATACCTTGCAAAGATTATTTCCTTATTACTAGTGATGGCCCCGGGCAAAAACAGGTTTTGGTAATTATTGTACAAAGCATAACCGGAATTTAAAAGCGCTTCAGCAGCAGTTGCTGCTTTGGTCCATTTTGCCAGATCATTGGCCGGATTATTTAAAGGGCTTGCTGCATATAGCAATACCCTGGATTTCAATGCCCTTGCTGCGTCTCCGGAAACCCGTCCCAGCAAAGCGCCGGTTTGTTGGTTGGGCAATAAACCAATCGCATCGTCGAGATCTTTGATGATGAAATTTACACAATCATCGTACGAAGCCCTTGATACTTTAGTAAAGTCGTCGTTTAAAGCAAATACATAGTCAATGATTGGAACCCCGCCATACCTACAGATCAAATTGGCATAGGTGAAAGCCCGAATAAATTTCATCTCTCCTTTCAACCTGTTTTTTACTGCAATGTCTATTGGCGCATCATCTATTTTTGTAAAGAAAACATTGATGTTCCGGATATAACTATAGGCTGATTTCCAATAATTTAATCCCGGAGGGGTACCTATCTTAAGGTACGAATCGCTTGGATCAACAGAGGTAACATTATCGGAGGTTAAGCTACCTTGCAAAACGAAGCTCGCATTTGATGAACTATTAATTTCACCACTTATTGCTCCCCCCCAAATACCCCCCTGGTAAAATCCGTGTTCAACTGCATGATAATTGGTTGTTACATACAATTCAATCAGCGACTGATCATTCCAAACACTGGTTTCAGAAATTCTATCCAATGGTTTAAGGTCAAGGATATCCTTGCATGAAGTTAGCGCCAACGCTGCTACAATCAGGTATATTATCTTTTTCATCTTTTTTAGTTTTAAAAAGTTAAGTTGAATCCCATATTCAAAACACGTTGTTGAGAATAATAAAAGGTAGTATTATTAGCTTCCGGATCCTGCCCCCAATCTTTCAAATGGTCATACAAGTAAAACAGGTTAAAGCCATTGACAAAAATCCGAAATCCCTGAACTTTTAATTTTTCAGTGATACGTTTCGGCAAATTGTAGCCAAGTTCCAGATTTTTCAATCGTAAGAAACCTGCATCTTTTAACCATTGAGTAGATTGTACAAGATTACTGTTCCCGCCATAATCATTTCGAGGCATTGTACCTTCTATATTTTGTGGGGTCCAACGACCCTCAGCACGTGCAGTGAAAAAATTTCCTACGTCGGAATTAAATCTTCCAAACCAGTTGGAATAAAATATTGCATTTGCCTGTCCCTGAAATAATGCCGATAGGTCAAACCCTTTATAACTGAATGATGTCGTAAAACCATAAACGATTTGAGGGACATTCGTTTCATTAATTCTTATCTGGTCCCTGCTATTAATCACACCGTCGTTGTTAGCATCCTGAAATATGATATCCCCGGGTGTTGCCCCTACCAGGTGTGGAGTGCTGTTAATTTGTGCCTGATCGCGGAAAATGCCTATTGCATTGTAATATAAGGCTGAACCAATAGGCCTACCAGTGGCTAACTGATACGGTTCAGCTGCTGGCACCTCATCAGCATAAATGACCTTGTTCCTTGCGAAGGAGAAATTTCCGGTTAAACTATATTTTATGGCATGTTTATTATTGATATGCGACAGTTGCAACTCGAACCCCTTGTTTTCGACAATACCCACGTTTTGTGATGGAAGAGCTAATCCGGTATAATCGGGGACAACGGCATTGCGCGTTGTCAGAATATTGGACCGTCTTGTTTTGAAAACATCAAATTCTACGCCCAAAAGATTATCCCAAAGGGTGGCTTCCAATCCGAGATTCGATGTTTTGGCTACCTCCCAGGTTATATCAGGATTAGGCACACCACTCTGGGTCAAACCTGATACATCGTTGTTCCCAATTACATTGCTGTAATTTGTATTGTAGCCATAACTCATCAAATACTGATAAGAACTTACCTGATCATTTCCCATTTCACCATAGGATGCCCTGATTTTTAAATTATTAATAAAGGTCACTCCTTTCATAAATGATTCTTCCGATAATCTCCATCCCAATGAGAATCCGGGGAATAAGCCCCATCGTTTATCTTTGGCAAAATTCATCGATCCATCGTACCTGAAAATTGCCTGAGCTAAATATTTACCTGCATAGTCATAGGATGCTCTGCCAAAATAGTTTTGCCTTGCTGTAGTCGAGGCTGTGCCACTATTCCCCTGATCACTGGCTACACTGCTTCCGGCAAATAATTGAGGAAGTTCCGTAGAAATAAAGTTATTCCGGAAAGCACTTAAATAGTCATAATTGGTTTGCCGCTGTTCGTAACCAGCCATAGCATCCAGATTGTGTTTTTTAAAGCTACGCTTAAAGTTTATTTTAGCGTTAACTGTCATAAATGTACTTTGATCAAAATTTTCAGACAGTGATGCTTTAGCTGAACCAATTGTCGTTTTTGTATATATTCCCGTAAAACTGTTCTTATTGTACACATAAGAGGGAGTATTCCATGTTTTATTAAAATTGTATCCTGCATCGTAGTTAGCACTTCCATCTACCCAAAGTCCCTTGACCCATGGTAGGTCGAGTTTAAAAGATAAAGTACTTGTCACTCCACGATAATTCTGATTTCTGTACCCCGCTGCATCGCTAACCATATTAATTATGTTTTGGCCATCTCTGCATGGGTACAAATAATCCGTACCTGGCCAGTGAAGTTGCCACATAGGCAGGTATAACATGATATGAGAGAATGGATCATTAACCGGACGGTGACGGTCTTCCATTCTTCCTGATAAATCAAAGCCAAATTTGAAGTAATCTGTCACCTGAACATCAATATTTGATCTGAAATTGTACTGCTTATAAGTTTCAGTACCATAATTAAACTGTCCTGGCTGGTTAAGTCCTCCCAATGAAACAAAATATTTCATTTTTTTGCTTCCCCCGGATACCGAAATATCTGCCCGTTGAGTTGGGGTAAGGGTCTTAATCATCAAATCCTGCCAGTTTGTATTAGGATAGTTGTCTGGATCAGTACCATCTCTAAACTTTTGTAACTCGGCATCCGTATATTTTGCAGATAATCCTTGTGCTGCTCTGTATTCATTTTGAACATTTGCGAAAAGATATGAATCAGCCATTTTTTGTGTTCTCGTAGGCTGTGTAAATCCCTGATTAAAGTTAACCTCAAACTGAGATTTTCCGTCAGTTCCACGTTTGGTTGTTACCAAAATCACACCATTTGCTGCCCGCGCACCATAGATAGCAGCAGTTGCATCTTTCAAAACCGTCACATTTTCAATATCATTCGGATTCAACCTGCCTATTCCTGATCGTTCAACGCCATCTATAATTATAAGAGGATTGGCATTTCCGGTAGTACTTAAACCCCTGATGAATATTGTTGGATCGTCATATCCCGGTTCACCGGATCGAGTATTGATGATAACCCCGGGAAGGCGTCCTGTCAGTGAATTGGCCAGATTTTGGGCCGGGATTTTAACCAATTCAGCGCCTTTGGTTGAAACGATAGAACCTGTAGCTACCACTTTCCTTTGGGTGCCATAACCAATGGCTACCACTTCTTCAATGCCAACGGTTTCTTCAGTAAGCACCACATTAATAGTTGATTTACCTGCAACGGCAATTTCCTGTGGTTTCATCCCCACAAACGAAAACTGCAAAATGGCATTGTCAGGAATATTGGAAATTGAAAAATTGCCGTTATTGTCTGTTATGACACCAACAGTTGTCCCCTTCACCACGACAGAAACACCTGGAAGTGTTGCACCGAATTGATCGGTGACTTTACCGGAAACGGGTTTTTGTTGAAAAAGACTTGCAACATTCTCGTTTGCATTTTCTTTCGATACGATCGCAATATACTTGTCGAAAACCTTGAAGGTCAAATTGGAATCCTTGAGCAGGGAATTGAGTACTTCATCAACCGTTTGCTGATTTGCATCAACGTTATGTTTGACATTTGGATCGATTTCGTTGCTCCGATAAAAGAAACGAAACTCAGAAACCTTTTCAATTTCACTTAAGATGTTCTCAAGCGAGGCATTTTCCATTTTCAGTGACAGTCTGGTGTTCTGGGAATAGGAGTTCGTTGCATAAGTTTGCATCAAACTGATTAAGAGAAGTAACGTTGTAATTCTCATAATTCGCAATAATTTGGTTAATCTCCACTTGATCGGTGAAGATTGATAAAAATTTTTCATAATTTTGACACATTAAGTTTTGGATAATTTTTTCGCATTTCAAAATTTAATCGGAATGCCTGATCATTTTATGTCAGTGCATGAGGGTCGGGAATAGTACAAATATTTCCGGCCCTTTTCCCTTTGATTTCTACTTTTTCATTTTCATTGGCAAATGTTTAAGGTGAATTACGTTTGGTTGATTGTTTTCGGGTTCAATTTGATATCCGATCCTGGAAATATATGTGAGGATCTCCAAAATCTGGTCTATTGGTTTGGTTTTCAATATAGAACCTGAAAAGGCAATATCTTTAATACTCTCCTGATCGAACACAATTTTGACACTGTACCATTTCTCCAGCTTCTTTGCTATCTCTCGTAAAGATTCCTTCCGGAAAACAATGGTTCCTGTTGTCCAGCTGGTATAAAATTCCACATTAACCTTTTTCAGGTTTAATATTCCGGCAGATTTACTGAATTCGGCATTCATATTCGGAAGAAGCTCAGCAACAGTATTTCCGCTTTTATTCTGTATTGCCACCTTCCCCTCAACAAGTGTGACATTCGTTTTTTCATTCTCAGCGTAAGAATCCACATTGAACCTTGTTCCAGTTACCTCTACATCCAGATCTGTGGTTTTAATAACAAACGGATGGTTTTTATCGGAAGCAACCTCAAAGAAAGCTTCACCATCAAGTTCAACAACTCTTGATTTAGCGCTAAAACTTGAAGGGTACCTTAATTTTGTTCCCGAATTGAGCCATACCTTGGTTGAATCGCTCATGGCTAATATGGCGCTTTGTCCTAACGGAACAGTCAATTCTTGCCACGCAACATCCTGGTTGAAGAATTTTTGGGAAACCATGTATTGAACCAATGCCCCAACTGAAAGAAAGATCAGGATAGCTGCCGCATATTTCAAATATCCGGTAAATATCAGGGCTTTAAAATTTCTGCGCTTGAATTGCCTAAACGGCAGGTCAACATCCACATTGGGATTTTCGTATTGAATACCCGAAAGTGCCCAGCAATTTAAAATATCATTGTATGTTTTGCGATTTTCGGGACTCATTTCGATCCAATCCATAACAGTCTTCATTTCCGACTGATCGGTAATATTTCCAGTGACAAAATCGATAAGCTGTTCTTCCTTCATTTTCCGGCATTTGTAATGTATAATCCATAAGTTGGGTTTTACCCTGAGTGAAAATTACAAATATTTTTAGCGGAAGAGAAAAATCACAAGTGGAAGGTAATCTTTGAGTGTGATACGGAATATTTTAAGGGCGTTGGAGATGTGCGTTTCCACGGTTTTCTGTGCAATTTGCATTTCATCGGCGATTTCTGAATATTTCTTTTCATCGAAACGGCTCATTTCGAAAGCCCTCCGGCATTGCGGAGACAAACTGTCCAGTGTCTGTTGAATAAGCTTCTCTATCTCATAAAAAGCCAGGGAGGAGGTATCCAAACTGTTCAAGGCATCATGAATAAGACTCATACGTTGCTCAGCCAAATTACCAAGATGCCGCTTCTCTAATTTTAAATCCCGGATATATTTCAGGCACCTGTTTTTGGTCACGGTAAAAAGCCAGGCATTCAGGTTGGTCTCAATTGTCAGTTTTTCCTTGTTGTCCCACAAGGAAGAAAACACATCCTGAATAATGTTGGAACAGGCTTCTTCGTTGCGAAGATACTGAAGTGCAAAATGGAAAATACGTCGGTAGTGCGATTTATAGATAACCTCAAACGAAGAAATATCCCCATTTTTCAATTTCCCGATTAACGAACTATCGTAGATATACATTCCGACCCATTTTTTTCGATACAAATGTAAGAAATTCTGACACTAGTGTTATGGGAGGTTCCGGTGATAAGCTTGGTTAAGATTATCCAATAGTTTTCAATTTTTAGGTTTTATTACTTCAGACATAGAGAATTTTAAGATTACTTCTTGAATTTGACTGAATTACTAATCAAGAGAGGAGGTCCCTTCTTGTGATTTTTATTGAAACAGCATTTTATCCACATAGATATCCTGAAATCTAGGATCACTTTCCAGGTTGATATGAGTAGTTTTTGTCAGAATTTCTTCAATTATTTCTGGGTTTGAAAACAGGAATATCTTTGCCCCAATCAGCGCTGTATTTCCCATTTTATGAATTTTTTGCTCCTCAATTTCAACCATTCCTGTTGCGACAACATTGCCTATATTGATGTAACTTCCGAAGCCACCAGCAATATATATTTCCTGAATATCGAAAAGCTGAATCGAAAGCTTATTTGCCAGAATGGACAGACCGGCAGAAATGGCGGCTTTGGCCAACTGAAATTCGTTGATGTCCTTTTGCGTCAGGGTCACTTTCCCTGCAATATGAATTTGCTCTTCTCCTGAAATGATTTCGCCGAACATCCCGATCAGTTCCAGCTTGCGGAAAATGGCGATGGCATCAACCAGGGCGCTACCACATATTCCCTTTGGTAAAGTATTCCCGATCACACTGGCTTCTATCTTTCCATCTACCAGATTTAGAGACGAGATTGCACCGGTTACAGCCCTCATGCCCATTGAAATATTAGCACCTTCAAAGGCTGGACCGGCTGCCGTTGATGCACAAACAATCTGGGTTTTATTTCCTATGACGATTTCTCCATTGGTTCCCAGATCAATCAGAGCTGTATAATTTTCCTTCTGGTGAAGTCCGGTTGCTGCAATCCCAGCCAGGATGTCGCTTCCCACAAAACTTCCGATGGATGGGTAAAATTGTACTTTTTCGGTTACCTGAAATTTCCATTCCAGTTCTTCCGGATTAAATGTTTTCATGCCTAAACTATCGCTGTGAAACGGGTACATCGAAAGAGGAGAAACATCACAATTGCTAAAGATCAGTTGCATGGCCGTGTTGCCAACCAGAACCACTTTTTGAAGGTCGACTTCGTGTTTTTTTAGCATTAATTTAATCATTGTTCCGATGGCTGAACGGATTATCCGGGCCATTTCAGAAGCATTTCCATCCAGACAAGCCTGAATTCTGGAAATCAGATCGGCACCAAATTTAACCTGCGGGTTCAGCATGGTTTCAACAGCCAGCACTTTAGCCGATGATAAGTCGATCAATTGGGCAACTACTGTGGTAGTTCCCAAGTCAACAGCCACACCGAATCCTTTTTGCGGAACGAAATCAAACTCGCTTTCGTCTGCCAGGATCAGGTGATTAAATTGTTCAATTTCGAGGGTGATATCGCCGGTACATTGGCTGAAACAGGCCAGCCTCCATTCAGGAGAAAGGCCAAGTTGTTCAATTTTCCGCTGGTGGGCATCAGTTGTTTTTATCTCCCCATCCAAAAGCCTGACTTTGCATTTTCCGCAGGTTCCTTTGCCCCCGCAAGGAAACTCAATCCCGAATTCATGAAGCACGTCAATCAACGGAGTTTGGTTGTTTACCTGCAATTCTTTGCCAAGGGGGTACAAGCAGATGGTATGTTTTTTCATGTTTATAATTTTAGGTTTCATCAATCAGACAAAGTCTCATTCCTTTTCATTTGTAAGTCGTTAATCACTTTCCCGGAAGCCAGGAAAACAGCTGGTTTGCCTGACAGAGGGTTATTTTGGGTAACTATTACGGTTTGGTAAACATCCTCAATATTTTGGAAAGTCAGAACATCTTCCGGAGGACCTTGAGTATGTATTTTGCCTTTGTTGACCAGAATCAACCGGTCGCAGTATTCCGATGCCAGGTTCAGATCGTGAATGACCATCAGTACCGAAAGTCCCATTTCCTGGTTCAGTTGCTGCAACACATTCAGGATATGAACCTGGTGTGTAATGTCGAGGTGCGAAGTCGGTTCGTCAAGCAAAAGCAGCTGAGGTTGTTGGGTTAGGGCACGGGCAATTCCGGCAAGTTGCTGTTCACCACCACTTAATTCCGACATCAGTTGATCCTTAAACCGCCAGGTGTCGGTCATTTCCATGTACTTGTGAGCAATTTCAAAATCCTCGTCGGTTTCGAAAAAATTGAAACGGCTGTGGTACGGAATCCGGCCCATCAGCACGTAATCTTCCACACTTATGTCGCCTGCTTCAATAAACTGGCTAACGATGGCAATGTTTTGAGCCCGCTCCCGCAGCGAAAACGACCTCAGGTTTTTATCCGACAACAGAATTTTTCCAGATTTCAGGCCAAGGGTTCCGGTTATGGCGCGGAAAAGCGTAGTTTTTCCCGATCCGTTGGGACCAATGATTCCGGCGAACGAACTTCTCGGAATATTGAAGTTAATATCGGACAACTGAAATTTCGGGTATCCGCAACACAGATTTTGTAGGACCAGAATATTGTTCATCGGCTTTTATTAAGTGAACGGATGGAAGAACGGCTCATCATCAACAGGAAAACAACACCACCGGCAATCCCGGTAATCACCCCTATGGGTAATTCGTTGGGCGATATGATGGTGCGTGCAATGACATCGGAAAGAACCAGAAAAATGGAACCCGACAAAAAGGAACTGATCAGCAGGATCCGGTAATCGGAACCCACCAAAAGGCGCATCAGGTGCGGGATAATCAGCCCAACAAAACCGATCACACCGGCCACCGCCACCGAAACACCGGCAAGCAGCGAGGCAAGCAGGAACAAGAGTTTGATTACGGTGTCGGTATTAATTCCGAGATGTTTGGCCTTTTCTTCGCCCAATCTCAAGGCATTGAGCGGCTGCACAAAAAAGTACGAAACGACCAGGGAAACAAAAGCCAGAATCAAGGTGATGTATATCAACATCATGTCGGGTTCATCCAATGATCCCATGATCCAGAAAATAATACCGTGCAGGTTTTCTGAACTGGTAGTTGCCATCAGAAGCATCATGGCCGACGACGCGATGAAACTGACCATTACCCCGGTAAGCAACATGGTTTGAATATTCACACGGCCATTGCGGGTGCTGATGGTGTAAACCAGGAAAATAATCAGGAACGAACCGGCAAAACCTGCAAGGGGCAGCATAAACGACCCAACGAGTTGATGCAATCCGAATACGATAACGAAGGCAACGCCCAATGACGCACCACCAGAAATCCCAAGCGTATAAGGCTCAACCAATGGATTGCGGTAAACACCTTGCAATAAAATGCCAGAAAGGCTGAGCGCCCCACCAACAGCAATGCCAAGCAACACGCGTGGAAAGCGGATTTGGCATAAAATGGTATATTCCATACTTTCATGCCCTTTCCGGAGAATACTTAAAATGTCCATAAACCCGAGGTTCATTTCGCCAACCGACAGAGACAAAATCACAGAAGCAACAAGCAGGACAACTAATCCAACCAGATAGAGCGACCATTGAAGGTATTTTTTCTGCATTTCAATCATGCCGGAACGTTTATTTCGTATAATCTGATTATATTTTTCATTCTCATAGTTAAAATTCAATTCCCTGACGACTTTTTATTTTCCGGTCGTAAGGATGTTTCACCTTCTGAATGTAGCTCACGTAATCGGCCACTTCAATCAGGCCGTCGCTGGCACCCCTGCCTGTGAGGACCAGCTCCAGATTGAATGGTTTCAGGGCAATGAATTCGAGCAATTCGGTTTCGGCCAGTGTGCCATCACGTACCGAGATCAGGATTTCATCCAGAACAAGCAAATCAGGCTTCTCCTTTTGAATAAATGCAGCAAGTTGGGCCAATCCGTCTATTACATCGTTCCGGCTGCTTTCCCGTGTCACTTCCGTGTTAAACGACCAGTGCCCTTTAGTAAAACCAAGGATGGTTGCACCAAGATTCTGTTAACCTTGAATTTCATTGTAGCCGTACAGTTCGGGCTGTTTATTGAAATGCGCGTAACAAACTTTCATCCCATGGCCCAGCGCACGAACAGCCAAACCTATCGAGGCCGTAGTTTTTCCTTTTCCTTCGCCAGTGTATATGTGTATTAATCCTTTTTTTAGTTGCATATCATATGGTTATTGAATATTGAATATTGATTCTTAAATATTTTACATTGACCAAGATGCTTGACCACTGCGGCAACTTACTGAACATCTCCGCCCAGCACCCTGTATACATAATCCAGATCGCAGCATTCCCGGATATGG
>JALOCA010000061.1 GCA_023227965.1 Lentimicrobiaceae bacterium
CAGGCTTGCGGAGCTACGTTGTTTAAAACGGAAGAAGTAATTTGTACATTTTGCAATTACCATTTACCCCGGACAAATTTTCACCTCGAACAGGATAACTGGGTTTCCCGAACTTTTTGGGGCAGGACGGATGTGTTCTCAGCAACAGCTTTGTTTTATTTCAATAAAGGAGGAAAAGTGCAGCACCTGATTCATCGCCTGAAATACAACGGAGAAAAGGAAATAGGGATTTTTTTAGGAAAGCAATACGGATACGACCTGCAGAAAAGTCCGTTTTTCAATTCGGTGAAAGTCGTTTTGCCTGTTCCGCTACATTCCAAAAAGGAAAAGAAGAGGGGTTACAACCAAAGTGAAATGTTTGCCATAGGTTTGGCACAAACCATGCAAATTGAACTGGTAAAGAACAATCTTATAAAAACGATGGCTACGGAGTCGCAGACCCGGAAAAGCCGTTTTAAACGATGGGAGAACGTTAAGGAAATTTTTGTGGTGAAAGATGCTGAGAAGCTGGAAGGGAAACATGTCCTGTTGGTAGATGATGTAATTACCACCGGAGCTACTATAGAATCCTGTGCCAATACTTTACTGAAAGTTCCGGGAATTAGGGTTAGCGTTGCAGCCATAGCTTTTACCCAACATTAAATTTTACCACCAAGCACTGCCGTTTTTTTGTAGTGCTGCACTTTACCTTTAAGGTTAAATACTTCTACATACACTATGTAAATCCCGATAAGTGCCTTTTCTCCATCTTCATTAATGCCATCCCACGAAAAGCTGCCGGAGGTTCCCAGCAGTTCATTTTTTACCAGATAACGAACCAGATGTCCGGCTGCATCGTAAATGGTAATATTGGTGGTAAATCCGGGTTCATCCAACGTATAACCAATATTTAAAACATCATTGTAGCCGTCATTATCGGGTGAAAATATTTCCGGAGAAAGGGTAATGGCATTTTTGTAAGCTATTTCGGGAACAAACTGTGAGTTTGTATATCCCGGGGTTGCAAACCCGGATTTTTGAGAAGCAGAATGCCAATTGGTAACATCGTTGGTTCCCCTTTCCGGACTGATACGTTCGAGCGAAACACCTTCCACGCTGTTCAGTAAGGCATAATGCATTTCTTTGGTATAATGAAATTTATCAATGATTTCCTGTCCGGTTGTTGCAATCACCACTATGCCTTCATCATTATTACAGGGCGGAAAAGATTCCATCGCAAGAAATGCGTCCGGATTGGTTGTTTCATACTGTTCTTTCACTTCTTGCGGATTAGTAGTCAATACCATATATTCCTCTGGGAAAAATAGGTAGCTGATTTCCGTTAACGGGCAAACAGATTCCAAGGTACCGGAAATGCTATCGGAAGAAGAAAGCGTTAGCCCAGATAAATCTATGATTTTGCCAGAACGGTTATAAATTTCCACAAAATCAACTCCATTATCTTTGGGGTTAAAAAGTATTTCATTGATAACCAAATCATTTTCTACAGCAGCTTCGGGTAGGGCAAATTTGCGACTGCTCATTATCACCATGCTATTTTTGGCACAATCTTGTAAAGTATCATTAACCAGTAAAGTATAGATAATATTCTCTATAATAGGTTGTTCCAAAAGCAAAATCGCAGAATAAAAACCAGGAGCAACAGGAATAACCTCCAAAGGTTGCCCGATGCCGTTATCAATCCTGAATTTTGAAGGACTGCTCACTGAAATACTATCCATTTCTTCACTAAAAACTATCTGAATATGAACTGAATCGCAGATAATAATGTTTTTTAGGTATGGCGGCTGGCTGTCAGGATTGTCTGCCAGGACAGAATTTACTCTTCCGGGCGTACCTCCGGAAGGGTCAACTGAAGCTTTCCAGTTGGCAGCTTCTCCACAGGGATTTTGGGTGTCTATCTGTTCCAGTGCCCAACCTCCCTCGTTTTTGGTATTGTCGGTATACCAGCCGTCAGTATAGCCGATGTAATGCATTATTTCCCCCTGCGGATTCCGGAGCACAAGAACAGAGCCGGTATTGGTAAGGGTAAAGTTTGAAAAACCCACAAATTTCCCGAAGGATTCGAGTTCAGCTTGGGCATCATTATCTGCAACAATAAGAAATTCCAAAGGTTTAATAATGATATCGGGGAATTTGTGCTGAGACGTACCTGTTAAAAGTGTCCAATTTTTCAGATGTACCGGAAACAAAGTACAGTTATAAATTTCAAGATATTCCCATTCAGGCAAGCCCACCGGTGGCGAAGGGTCTGCCATTATCTCGTTTATTACCAGATCAAAAGATTTAAAACAGTGCCAGGTAAAACTTTTTATCACTTCCGACATGTGATTTCCAGCCATGTCTTCAATATTTTTTATAGTTAATTGATATTCTTTATCTTCCAAAAAAGAAGTAGCAAATGTTAAATGAATCAAGGCATTTCCTTCCAATTCCGCAAAAGAAGGGTTTCCGGACTCCATTCCGGCAGAATAATTCAGGCAGTTTGCAGCAGATGTTTCTTCAACTGTTTCGTTAAAATATATATCTAATTGATTGGATGATATTGCATTTACTAAAGTTATCTCCGGAGGAGAAGTGTCTATTTCAATATTTCTAATTAAAAAATCATCGAAATAAAATTTTGTGCTGTTGCTGCCGGTATATTGGCACAAAATTCCGAAAAATGTAGCGGTAGCTAATGTATTGTCTGTTCCGGCTGCCTGTTGTGCAAAATTGAATCCTCCGGCAGAATCGGCAAAAATTTCCCAAAACCCGTTGTGTTTCCGGGTAACTTTTACCCTGATTGCGAACGAATTTGCTATTTCACCTTCTTTCCCGCGGCAAACAGATGTAAGCTGGGCTCCGTTTTGACGAAAAAGTTCTATGGCATCATTGGAGCCGGCTTCGCCAAGTTGAAGAAAGTATCCGTTCAGTGGGGCAGTTACATCTGCATTGTCGGAAACGAGATAAATCCGGGCAAAATTATTGGCAGACGGATCAAAGGCTAATCTTATCCAGCATTGCCATTCGGTACTATCCAGGAGGGCATTTTGTGTAGAAAGATAAGATATTCCTGACATAGAGGTGCTTAGATGTAATTGTTTACTGCTGTTTATTTCAAAATTTGCAGTGGTTCCGTTCCAGGCAGGATTGCCAGAAAAATTACCATCGGAGAAGTTGTCTGCCATTTGGGCTAAAGCGGTGATTGGCAGGAAAAATAAGCAAAACAAAATTTTTTTCATACCAGTGTAAATAAAAATCAACCGGTAAATATACTACTTTTGCCGTGAAAAATCAACGAATTAAATTTTGTACGGATGAAAATAGCAATAGTAGGTGCTACAGGATTAGTTGGCACAGTGATGATGAAAGTTTTTGAAGAACGTAAATACATACAAAATATTGATAATATTGAGTTTTTGTTGGTTGCATCGGCAAAATCGGCAGGTAAAGAGCTTATGTTTAACGGCAGAAAATACAAAGTAATCGGTCTTGAGGAAGCTGTTGCCAGTCATCCACAAATTGCTGTTTTTTCCGCTGGGGCTTCCACCTCAAAAGAATGGGCTCCGCGATTTGCGGAGAACGGTACCTGGGTAATTGATAATTCTTCCGCCTGGCGGATGGATGAAAACATAGCTTTGGTTATCCCTGAAATAAATGCTTCAGCGATTTCTCCACGGCATAAAATAATTGCAAACCCCAATTGTTCTACTGCCCAACTGGTTATGGTACTTGCCCCGCTTCACCGAAAATATAAAATCAAACGTTTGGTGGTTTCCACCTATCAGTCGGTTACCGGAACCGGAGTGAAGGCTGTACAGCAGATGGAAAATGAAAGAATGGGAATTACGGGAGAAATGGCTTACCCCTATTCTATTGATTTAAACCTTTTTCCTCATGGAGGTGCTTTTTTACCAAATGGATATACCATGGAGGAAATAAAATTAGCAACTGAAACAAGAAAAATTTTAAGCGATGATACTATTCGGGTAACATCCACTGTAGTAAGAGTCCCGGTAAAAGGTGGTCATTCGGAAGCTGTAAATATTGAATTTGAGAATGATTTTGATGTAACAGAAGTAAGAAATTTATTGGAGAATACCCAAGGGGTAGTGGTCCAGGATGATCCTTCTTCAAACCTGTATCCCATGCCAAAATATACCGAAGGAAAAGATGAGGTTTTTGTGGGAAGAATCCGCAGGGATATTTCAAATCCCAACACGCTTGATTTGTGGATTGTAGCCGATAACCTCCGCAAGGGAGCCGCCACAAATGCCATACAGATTGCAGCTTATCTGATAAATAAAAAGTGGATTTAAAATTTAAAAATACTTCGTGAAAATATATAGAAACATTGAGGAACTTGGCGCCATAGCTCGACCTGTAGTAACCCTTGGTACTTTTGACGGGGTACATATTGGCCATCGGAAATTGCTTGAAAAAGTAGTAGAAATAGCCCAAAAAGAAAAAGGAGAATCTCTTGTTGTAACCTTCGACCCCCACCCGGACATATTATTCGATTGCGAAGGAGAAACATTCCGGTTGTTGAATTCACTCAACGAAAAAATAAGCCTTATAGAAAAGTCAGATATAAATCATTTGCTTATTCTTCCGTTTAACGAACAATTGTCGGTACTTACCGCTGAAGATTTTATACGTAATATCCTGCTCGAAAAAATCAAACCAGTACATATTGTTGTGGGTTACGAATATGCTTTTGGAAAAAATCGTTGCGGTGATTTCATTGATTTGCGAAATTTTGCTATTGAAAAAAAATTCAAACTCACAGAAATTTCGCCTCAAAAAACACAAAAAATTGCTATTTCTTCAGAAAAAATTAAACTTTTACTGCAAAATGGCAACCTAAAAGAAGCCAACGAATTACTGGGTTATCCATTTTTTATCAGCGGTAGGGTAATTCGTGGAAATCAGATCGGAAAATTAATCGGTTATCCTACTGCCAACATTCAAATTGACGATCCTAAAAAACTCATTCCGGCGTTTGGAGTATATGCCTGTCGTGTACAATGGAAAAATAATGTGTACAACGGAATGGCAAACATTGGAATACGACCTACCGTAAACGGAAAAAGATGTACCGTGGAGGCGCATATTTTTGATTTTAACGAAGAAATTTACGAAAACGACATTTGTATTTCTCTATATCACAAAATGCGTGATGAAAAGAAATTTGGTGGGCTTGAGCAATTAAAAGAACAATTGCGTAATGACAAAATAAATATTAGCAAATATTTTATTGATATTACATAATATTTTACTTTATTATCAATGAAAAACTCCTGATTTCGGAGGTTTCCACTTTAGGGATAAGATTTTCTATTTTAATTATATATGTTCCTTTTTCTCCAAAAGGAAAATCCTTACGAATTACTTCTTCATAGCTGAATTCTCCCCCACTTTTTTCAACTGATAAAAACTTTCCTTCATTATTCCTGAGTATCAACTCATATTCTTTTTCGCGCATTTCCCCGGAAGGAGAAGTAATGGTCATGTGAAATGGCAATCTGTCGTACTGAAATTCGCTGGTATGGCTGATAACTATAATAATATCATGCTGACCGGTTGATTTTATAGGAACAGTAAACTCGAGGGGTTTAAACCGATCCCAAATGCCGTTTTCAAATGTAACCGTTTTTTCAAATTTTGTTGATGAATTGCATGAAAAAAGTAACAGCATATAAATGCTTACCTGTTTAATAATATTTTTCATTTTATCAAGGTGAGGAATTGGCTTAATACATATATTTGTGATGCAAAAATAGCGATTACCGTTGGCAAAGCAAAAATATTATGTAGTTTGGAAAGGAGTATCTCCCGGGGTTTTCGATAATTGGGCTGAGTGTTTGCAACAGGTAACTAACTATACAGGAGCTATTTATAAATCATTTAATACCAAACTGGAAGCAATAGAAGCCTTTCGTTCCGATGCAGGAAAATATTTCGGGAAGCCTGCCAAACCCCAGCTTACATGTCTTGATGCAATTTGGGTAGGCAAGCCTATTATCCCAAGTCTTTCGGTGGATGCAGCTTGCGCCGGGAATCCAGGAGTAATGGAATATCGCGGGGTGGACACGCAAACAGGTAAAGAACTTTTCAGGCAGGGACCATTTAAAGAGGGAACTGTTAATATTGGTGAATTTCTTGCCATAGTGCATGGACTTGCTTATCTGAAACAAATAAACAGTAATATTCCTGTCTATTCCGATTCAAAAACAGCAATTAAATGGATATATAATAAAAAAAATAACTCAAAATTAATTGAATCATCATTAAATTTTGAAATATTTGATTTAATGGGACGTGCAGAAAAATGGCTTCGTGAAAATTTCTACAATAACCGTTTGCTAAAATGGGAAACGTCAATATGGGGTGAAATACCCGCAGATTTTGGAAGAAAATAGTTAATACAAACTCACAGAAAAATGTAGCCGGATATCAAAATACAATCCATAATACAATCCCAGTCTATATATGCAAAGTGCTGCCAACATTATAAGTAAATATTTAATGCTAACTTTTACTTTTCTTTTTCCTTCTTTCCCTGATAAAATACGCGGCTTGACTTCTTTATTGAAAAAAACAGGAGTAACTGCAAAAAGAACAGAACATAATGCCATCATATCATAATCGAGGATATTTTCGTGCTGTGGCATTTTGAAAGGTATTTTAATAAAATATAACAATGGAATACAAATTAAAATAGGAATAATACCCTGTGATAAATAGAAAATAAAACGTTGTTTTGATTTTAATTGTATCATGGGAACCTCAAAAAAGAACCGACTTAAATAATACCCTATCAACGTAAGGGAAAACAATAAAATCAAACTTAACAATATCCTGAAAAAAGTATTCAGAAACATCCAATCGGCTACATATCCAAATCCTTGGTTTGTAACGATTCCCGCAACAAATGCTCCAAAGAACATGCTGTAGGAATGTACTGTTAACCAATATCCCAGCAACTTGGTATTACCATACACTTTTTTATTCATTAGCAAAAAACGATGGTAAATAATACCTGCTATCAACGAAGCAAGAGGTCCGGCAAGAGTTATAGCTATTATATTCAGAGGTGTCCATAATGTTGAACTGTTTCCGATAGGGAACAATACTTCGAAGTAGTAAAGTACCGCATCTATCCGAAACAAGGACGCAGCAATAACTACTGCAAACTGATATATAAACCAGCATACCAGGTAAGCAATAAAAAAAATAAAAATCGAATTTGCAGAAAATATGATGTTCCTTTTAAAAAGATACTTTTCTTTCCATGAAATATTTTCTTCCTGTTGCTGAGAAAAAAGTACCGGGATAGGTTTATTCCTTTTTCTTTTAAAAAGTCGTTCAAAAGAAAAATGTTTTTTTCGTTTTTTTATTCTTATTTTTCTTTTAATTCTAACAGGTTTTTCAGATTGAGAAAAAGAAGATTGATTAAACACATCGTCAAGAATATCCGGCAATTCTTCATTTTCTTCTTTTACAAATTGGGTTCGTACATGCGGATGTTTCGGCGTATGTAAACCATAAATTCTACGTATAAATCTATCGAAAAATCGGTTAATACTATTCTGACCGTTTCTGTGTTGATTTGCATGTCTTTTTTTTGAGGCCATCTTTTTTTATTTAAGTGAAAAGGATGTCTCTCCAATTACGTTGTCTTCCTCAAAGATTGTAAGCACATAAGTGCCGGCTATGAGTTGTCCGGGTGAATGGTTTGTCCAGTAAGCTGTAATATCCATTGCCTGGTTTTCGTAATTAACATCATACCTTATGGAATATTGCAACAATTCTCCATTATAGGTAAAAGAGTTATCGTTAGTTAAATTTTTTACAAGTATTTTATTGTCGGGTCGCGCAATTCTTATATAAATTGATTTTCGTCCGGGAAGAATAAGTGTGTTTTCGCATAGAGTAAAGTGTACACTTATTTTATCTGTTTTTTTATATTTTGCTGTTTTTTCCTCCCTGTTACCAGTCTTTACTTTTATTGCTGTTGCTGAAATATCATATGCTTTTAACAGAGCGGCTTTATTTATTTTATTTGCTAATTCATCACGGTTTTTGCTAATATCGGCATTTTTTTGCTGTTCGTGGGTATAATTGTTTTTAATCTGCCTATTTTCCTCTCGTAACTCACTATTTATCTTATATAAAGAATCAATTTGATAAATATAAGTTTGTGATAACTTCCTTAATAATTCGAGTTTCCTTTTTACACGTTTATAATCAGCTTTGACAAAAATTAAACTTCGGATTTCCTCTGCATTTGCCAGAATAATACTGTCTTTTTGTTTTAAATTAGTAGAGGTAACATTGTAAATTGCTTTTACTTTTGCATGTTCTGATACCAAAGAATCAAGTTCTGATTGTAGTTCTTGTTTATGTTGTTCGTTTTCTAACTTTGTTGTTTTTATAAAAATTCTGTCTTTCACCAAAAGCCCACATAAAACAAAAATAATCACAATAAGTATTGCTATAACACTACGGTAAAATATGATTTCTTTTCGTGTATCCATAGATGTACGATTGTATTGCAAATATAGCTGATTTTATTAACCAAAAAATTAAGAGCCAACCTTTACCCGTAAACATTCTAACAGTTTTCCCATTTTAACCCGAAGCGGCAAAAACGTCTCAGAAAAATATCAGCAGGTAATGTTAGCTCTTAATTTTATATTGAACAATATTAATGTGCGTTTTGGACTTTTACTCTCAGTCGGTCACCTGTTTGTTCAACAATGTGCCTGTACCAATCTTCTCCGTAACCAGGCTGTTTCACCTTAGGATTCATTTGGTTGGGGACAGGAGTTTTAATGTTACCATCCATGTATTTGGTAAACAAATATTCAAACAACTGCTGCCAGCGTTCTACGGTACTGTTTCCCATATTTACAGAATAATCGGTGATAAACTGACGTCCCAGTTTGGGGTCTTTGTTGTATAAATCTACGGCAGCTTTATCAATAGCCGGTGTGTAAGCAACAAATTTATTTTCAAGCTCTGACTGTACAGCCTGAATTTCAGGAATCATATCGCGGTAGCGAGTGTATGCCCAGTTGTTTACCAGATTGAAAATCCAAAAAGCAGATGTTTTGGAATAAATCATCATGTTGCCGTTTCCTTTGGCAAAGGTTTCCGGTACAGATGTCATTCCGCAATACATCGGAATGTAAACGGTACCGTAGGTATCGTCAACACCGAACCAGTTGATACCGCCGATATGGTCGGGTAACCAACCACGGCTCTGGGTGATAAACGAAAAACCGGTTTGCTGGGTAGAAGTCGCACGTTCGTTAAGGTAAGTTTTTCCATCTAATTCCCATGTCATAGGACGCCAACGATAAGGCAGAGTGTAAGGCCCTGCACCCATGTCTTTGGTCATATCCAATGGGGTCCCTTCGTAATGGTCTCGCATCATATTCATCACATCCTGTACGGTTAATTTCCTGTCTGGTTTTATCCAAAGAGGCATGCGGTGGGTTAGGTTTTCTCCCTTTGCATAATCCAGATACTGATCCATTCCTGAATTAATTTTGCGAAAAGCCGACCAAACACGTGCTTCACAAAAACGGGCTCCGTCGAAGGTAATAGGGTTATAAGTATCGCTAAAGCTGAAATCTTTGTCGTTTCCGCTGAACCAGCCTTTTTCGCGGGCAAAGCTGATAACGTCGGAGGAATAAATACAGTTTTCCGGATCGTTGAGCGGGAAGGTGGTGATACGAGCCTGGTTGGCGTGTCCGCATACATAACCATCGGGTACACGGCGTGCTACCCAAACGGCGCCTTTTGTAGTATTTTCAGTAGCTTCAATTATTTTTTCTTTGAATTTCTTAAGATTATCGTCGCCGATGATTTTTTTAACGGCATCGGTAAAGGCTTCTTCTTTGATGAAATTTTTACCGTTAAGCTTTTTAAGTCCTTTTAGAACGTCTTTAGGGAGGTTTTCCTTGGCAAGCATTTCCATACTTTTGGATGTAAGAAGATAGGAACGGCCTTTCCCAATCATTTCGAGTATCCAAACTTCGTTGGGATCAGAAATGGAAAAAGATTCTCCTTCACTTGCATAACCATATTCAGCAACCAGGTCTCCAAAACTTTTTATAGCTTCACGAGCAGTT
>JALOCA010000062.1 GCA_023227965.1 Lentimicrobiaceae bacterium
CGCTTTTGTAATTTACCTAATTGCCGCAACAGCCGAAACCAATCGCGGTCCGTTCGACCTTGCAGAAGCCGAATCGGAACTTACCGCCGGTTACCACACTGAATATTCAGGAATTAAATTTGCTTTTTTCTTCCTTGCCGAATATATGAACATGTTTATCGTGGCATCCATTGCTGCCACTGTTTTTTGGGGAGGATGGATGCCTTTTCACATCGGTGGATGGGAAGCATTTAACAATATAATGGATTATATACCACCATTTATCTGGTATATTGGAAAAACCTTTGTAATCATTTTTATAATGATGTGGTTCAAATGGACTTTCCCACGATTGAGAATAGACCAACTTCTTACTCTCGAATGGAAATATCTTCTCCCTATCAATCTTATCAATGTATTATTGATGGCTTTTATCGTACTCATGGGTTGGCATTTTTAACAGAGCTATGAACAGTATAATCAAATATATTACCGACGTTTATAAGGGAGTAATCTCCCTGCTGACTGGATTGAAAGTTACCGGAAAGTATTTTTTTAGTCCGAAAGAAATTGTTACCCAACAATATCCTGAAAACCGTATCGGGAAGAATACCCGGACGAAAAAAAAGCTGGAAATGTTTGAACGGTTTAAGGGTGAAATTGTTATGCCTCATAATGACAAGAATGAGCACAAATGTACCGGTTGTGGAATTTGTGAAATAAACTGCCCAAACGGTACTATTGAAGTAATATCGCAATTCAGGGTAAACGAAGAAGGCAAAAAGAAAAGGGAATTGGACAAACACATTTACCACCTGGGAATGTGCACATTCTGCGGGCTTTGCATTAAAAACTGCCCATCTACTGCCATAGCTTTTTCTCAGGAATTTGAACATGCCGTATTCGACAGGAGTAAGCTTACAAAAATTTTAAATAAAGAAGGTTCCACCTTAATGAAAGGAGTAGAGTGATGGGAATAACATCCAATCAGTTAATGTTTATAATCTTTGCCGGGATGATTGTCCTTTTTTCGATGCTTACCGTTACAAGCCGGCGAATATTACGGGCAGCCACTTATTTGCTTATTGTGCTTATTTCTACGGCAGGACTGTATTTTATGCTTAATTACCAGTTTCTCGCTGCCGTACAACTTACTTTGTATGCCGGAGGTATTGTTGTTTTGATAATTTTTTCCATTTTGCTTACCAGCCATATTAGTCAAAAGTTTGAAATTATTGCACTGAAGAAGAAACTATTTTCGGCTATTGCTGCCATAGCAGGGGCTGTATTGTGCATTACTTCTATACTTCAATTCGAATTTAAAGCTAACACAGCAGTTGAACAAGAAATAAATATGGATGTAATTGGGAAAAGCCTGCTTAATTATGGTGATAAAGGATATGTGCTTCCTTTTGAATTAATTTCTATATTGCTGCTTGCAGTTATGATTGGTGCCATTGTTATTGCTAAGAAACGTAAAGAATAATATAAAATATTTTTATATGAACGAAGGAATACCGTTACAATATTTTTTAATCCTCGGAACTATAATGTTTTTTGTAGGAATTTATGGATTTCTGGTGCGCAGAAACCTTATTACGATTTTAATGTCTATTGAATTAATTTTAAACTCAGTAAACATAAATTTTGTTGCGTTTAACAAATATTTATATCCCGACCAATTACAAGGACATTTTTTCAGCATTTTTATTATTGCCGTTGCAGCAGCCGAAGCATCGCTTGCTATAGCTATTATCATAAATATTTACAGGAGAATTGCAAGCATTAATGTGGAAGATGTTAGCGAAATGAAATATTAATTGTATGTATAATTACCATTTAACCAAAAAGTAAGAACAAACAATTTACTCGATATGATAAATTTCAGTTATACTATATGGATTGTTCTTATCCCGTTTTTAATGTTTTTGTTTCTCGGATTAACGGGACATAAACTCAAAGAACCCATTGCAGGTATTTTGGGAAGTATTGGCTTATTTACTTCAGCCGTACTATCGTATTTTACTGCATACCAATACTTTTTTAATATCGAAAAAATTGATGGCGCCTACCCAAAACTCATTGGCTTTAACAGCGTTTGGTTGAATTTTACCGAGCACTTGCATATTGACCTCGGCGTGATGCTTGATCCTATTTCGGTGATGATGCTCATAGTGATAACTACTGTGTCGTTAATGGTGCATATTTACAGCATAGGATACATGCACGGAGAAAAAGGATATTCACGATTTTTTGCTTTTCTCTCACTATTTAGCTTTGCTATGTTGGGTTTGGTAGTGGCAACCAACATTTTTCAGATGTACATTTTCTGGGAACTAGTTGGCGTTTCTTCCTATTTACTCATCGGTTTTTACTATGAAAAAGCTGCTGCAATAGCGGCATCTAAAAAAGCATTTATTGTAACCCGTTTTGCCGATTTGGGTTTTCTGATAGGGATATTAATACTGTCGTTCAATACAAAAACGTTTGATTTCATCACGCTTACCGACATTCATGGCAGTGCCATTGTTCAGGGAAGTTCTATCGCTTTTATGGGGTTATCTACTATGACATGGTCGCTGATTTTTGTTTTTATCGGTGGTGCGGGAAAGTCGGCAATGTTTCCTTTACACATTTGGTTACCCGATGCAATGGAGGGTCCTACGCCTGTTTCTGCTTTGATTCATGCTGCCACCATGGTTGTTGCTGGGGTTTACCTGGTAGCACGGCTCTTTCCGGTGTATGCCCTTGCTGCTCCCGAAGGGCTTGAGATAGTGGCTTATGTGGGAGCTTTTACCTCTCTTTTTGCAGCGGTTATTGCCTGTACACAGTTCGACATTAAACGTGTACTGGCTTTTTCTACCATGTCGCAGATTGGTTATATGATGCTTGCATTGGGCGTTTCAGGTTACGGAGGACATAATGGTTTAGGCTTTATGGCATCAATGTTTCATCTGTTTACCCACGCAATGTTCAAAGCCTTATTATTTCTGGGAGCAGGCGCCATTATTCATGCGGTGCACAGTAACTATATGAATGAAATGGGAGGCTTGCACAAACATTTGCCAATAACTCATCTTACTTTTTTGGTTGCCTGCCTTGCCATTTCCGGAATTCCGCCTTTTTCGGGCTTTTTCAGTAAAGATGAAATACTGGTGGCTGCATACGAACACAATAAATTGTTGTTTGTAGTAGAATACTTTGTGGCGGGACTCACCGCTTTTTATATGTTCCGGCTTTATTTCAGCATTTTCTGGAGAAAAAACACCCATTATCATCATTCACCGCACGAAGCACCCAAAGTGATGACAATTCCGTTGATTTTTCTTGCAATAGCATCTGTTTTTACCGGATTTATTCCTTTCAGTCAGTTTGTTACTTCCGATGGTTTGCCCTTTGAAACACACATGGAATATTCGATAGCCATTCCCTCGGTGCTGATTGCGCTTGCAGGTATCATTGTCGCCACGGTATTATACCGGAAAGATTCAACAAAACCTGTTGCTATTATTCGTTTGTTAGGAAACTTTTACAAGGTAACGCTCAATAAGTTTTATTTTGATGAATTGTACCTTTTTGTTACTCATAAAATTATTTTCAGATATATTTCGGCTCCGGTAGCCTGGTTCGACCGCCATGTGGTGGACGGGAGCATGAACGGAATAGCCCATACGGCAAATTTTATTTCTGATAAAATAAAAGGATTCCAGTCGGGGCAGCTACAAAAATATGCCTATGTATTTGTGTCGGGTGCAATTGTTTTAGTATTGATTTTTGTGTATTTGTTGAACTATTAACCTGCAAACCATGAATATATTACACTATTTGATTCTTATCCCGGTTTTGACCATCATCGGTATCATGTTTTGCAAAGACAATAAGCAGGTACGGGTAGTATCGGCTATTGGAATGAGTTTCCAGCTAATAACTGCCATTACACTGGTTATACAGTTTCTTTCTTTAAGAAATGCAGGCTATACAGCCGAAATGCTTTTTTTAGAAGACCATACCTGGTATGAAAGTCTGAATATCCATTATACTATTGGTGTTGATGGAATTTCTGTTGCGATGATTGCCTTGACTTCCATTGTTCTTTTTGCAGGAGTATTTGCATCCTGGAATATAATAGATTTACCCCGTGAATTTTTTGTTTCACTGATTCTGCTTGCCACCGGAGTATTTGGTTTTTTTATTTCACTGGATATTTTTACCATGTTTATGTACTACGAATTGGCAGTTATTCCTATGTACCTGTTAATTGGCATCTGGGGCACCGGGCCTCGCGAGTATTCAGCTATGAAACTCACGTTGATGCTGATGGGCGGATCTGCATTCATTCTTGTAGGGATATTAGGGATATATTTCAATTCGGCTCCCGGAGGTGGTCCTCTTACATTTAACCTGCTCGACATTTCAAAAATCACCATACCCATCGAAGCGCAACGATTTTTCTTTCCTATAACCTTTGTAGGTTTTGGGGTACTTGGAGCACTTTTCCCTTTTCACACATGGTCGCCCGATGGTCATGCCTCTGCCCCAACTGCCGTTTCCATGCTTCATGCCGGAGTATTGATGAAGTTGGGAGGTTACGGTGCATTTCGTGTAGCAATGTTCTTGATGCCAGAAGCCGCTCAGGAAATGGGATGGATATTCATTATTCTAACTTCTATAAGTGTAGTTTACGGTGCTTTTGGAGCTGTTGTTCAAAAAGACCTTAAATACATCAACGCATATTCTTCGGTAAGCCATTGCGGGTTGGTACTCTTTGCCATTTTAATGATGAACCAAACCGCCATGAACGGAGCTATCATCCAGATGATTTCCCATGGTATCATGACAGCCCTTTTCTTTGCCCTTATCGGGATGATTTACGGAAGAACCCACACCCGAATGATCAACGAGATGGGTGGCTTAATGAAAGTTATGCCTTTTTTATCCGTTGCTTATGTGATAGCAGGGTTAGCCTCACTGGGCTTACCGGGATTTAGCGGTTTCGTTGCCGAAATGACCATTTTTGTAGGAGCATTCCAGCATACGGATACTTTTCATAGGGTAGTAACCATCCTCGCTTGTTCTTCTATTGTTATAACAGCGGTTTATATTCTAAGGGTAGTTGGGACATTGCTTTTAGGTCCGATACGAAACGACGAGTTTAATCATCTTACCGATGCCCGCTGGCACGAAAAATTAACGGTAACCGTACTTATAGTTTCAATTACAGGAATTGGATTGGCACCTCTATGGTTGTCAGAAATGATTAACAATGGATTACATCCTATTGTTACTAAAATTGGTATGGCAGGTTTGCAATTATTAGGACTGAATTTTTAAGTTCATCGAAAAATAACAGGTATGACTCTTGAACAATTTTATTTAATGCGACACGAAATTTTGCTGGTTTTTGTAGCTCTTGTTCTTCTTATTGCAGAGCTTAGTTACGGAAACGCTCACAAACATAAAATAATATACTGGGGCTTGTCGCTATTTTT
The DNA here is from genome assembly GCA_023227965.1 of Lentimicrobiaceae bacterium. NCBI lineage: Bacteria > Pseudomonadati > Bacteroidota > Bacteroidia > Bacteroidales > Lentimicrobiaceae > Lentimicrobiaceae bacterium. The sequence goes on from JALOCA010000062.1 coordinate 5,469, forward strand.
TCTTATCACGGTAATAGGATTTTGCCCGGTTCCTGAAGGAAGTTTGTTTGGCGGAATGTATCAGAGTACACCTTTGGTGGTATTGATGAAAAATATTTTAAATATTGGTGTTTTCATTATCCTTCTTCAATCGGTAGCTTATCTGAAACAAGATGACATAAAGGAAAAAATTAGCGAATTTTTTATTTTACTAATATCCACACTTATCGGAATGAATTTTATGATTTCTTCCGGCGATTTTCTAATGTTTTACATAGGACTTGAACTCGCTACCCTGCCGTTGGCATCGCTGGCAGCCTATGACCGGTATAAAGAAAAATCGGCAGAAGCAGGTATCAAACTAATCCTATCTTCAGCACTTTCCTCAGGAATATTGCTTTATGGTTTATCAATGATTTACGGAACCACGGGGTCTATCTATTTTACTGATATTGCCCTGAATTATGGTAATACTTCGCTCCAGGCACTCGCATTCATCTTTTTCTTTACAGGGATGGCTTTTAAAATTTCGCTTGTTCCTTTCCACTTGTGGACAGCTGATGTTTATGAAGGTTCACCTACTCCTGTAACTTCTTACCTTTCTGTAATTTCAAAAGGTGCTGCCGCATTTATTTTTACCATAGTTCTTTATACTGTTTTTAACTCCATTGCTTTTCTTTGGAAAGATCTGATTTATGTTATTGCCATTGTTACCATGACCATTGCCAACCTTTTTGCAATCCGACAGCAAAACCTGAAACGCTTTCTTGCTTTTTCTTCCATTGCACAGGCTGGCTTTATTTTGCTGGGTGTTATCGGCGGAAGCCAGTTAGGGATGACTACGGTTATTTACTTTGTATTAATTTATATCTTTTCCAACCTTGGAGCATTTGGTGTGATCAATGCAATTTCAGTTAAAACCGGCAAAGAAAATATGGATGATTACGACGGATTGTACCGTACTAATCCCAAACTCAGTCTTGCAATGATGCTTTCACTCTTTTCATTGGCAGGTATTCCCCCGGTTGCAGGATTCTTCGGTAAATTTTTTCTTTTTACCGCTGCCGCCGAGCAGGGATTGTTTATCCTGGTATTAATTGCTGTCATAAATACAATAATATCATTATATTATTATCTGTTGGTGATTAAGGCAATGTTTCTCAATCGGAGCGACAATCCAATTGCCAATTTCAAAAGCCATTGGACAACTAAAGCCAGCTTGATTATTTGTATGCTTGGTATTGCCGTTACAGGTTTTGCAAGCATTTTATTCGAATACATACGTAATTTAAGCTTTGGTTTTTAATTTTAATTATTATGCCACTCAATAAAGGAAAACATATAGTAGAAGAAATTCAAGAAAAGAGATGTACGATAGTAGAAACCGGAGCTTCGGCTGACAGGTTGTTTTTTTTAAAAAATTTGCTCGAATTTAATGGCTTTACTGTATATTCTGCAAAAGAGCAAGAAGACGAACCGGCAACTTACAAAATTGGTGTTGACGACATCATTTTTAACCCTGTAATCGCTGTTTATGCCCGCAAACTTAAAAGCCCCGATGGACACAGGGTAACACCGGCTTACTGGAACCAGTGGAACGTGGCAAACGATATTCCTTACTGGAAAATAAAGCAAAGCAACATAAAACCTGTCTAAATTACTTTATCCGATGAAAAAAAAGTTGGAAAAATTAAAAGGTTAAAGTGTTTTTTTTACTTTTGAATCTGTTAATTTATTAACATAAAGATTAAAGTATTTATCAAACAGTAGATTGAAATTCAGAAAAATATATACAAGTTGTTATCATGGTAACATTAGGAATTAAAGACGAAAGTAGTTTCTTGTCATTGGTCAACCAAAAAAGCGGATGCAATGTATTGGAATGCTATCAATGTGGCAAATGTGCAGCTACCTGCCCTGTTTCGCAATTTATGGACATTACCCCGCGCCAGGTGATGCAATTCATTAAGTTGGGAATGAAAGACGAAGTTTACACCGTGAATTCGATGTGGTTTTGCCTTACCTGTTCTGCCTGTTCCGGTCGTTGTCCGAGGCAGATTGATATTCCGCGGGTAATGGAAGCCTGCCGCCATCTGGCAATGGAAGAAAACATGCAGTCAAGTTCTAAGGAAGTAAAAGACATCCGCCGTTTTCACGAAATTTTCCTCGACATGGTAAAACGCTATGGAAGAGGATATGAACTGCGCTTGATGGCGGAATTTAACATACGTACCCGCAATTTCTTTAAAGATATGGCTCTTGCCCCGGCAGCTTTGGGCAAGGGGAAAATCAAACTTACCAGCGAAAAAATAAAATCAGTCAAAGCCATTCAACGTATGTTTAAAATGGCTGAAAAAATTGAAAAACAACATAATCAGGAAGTAAAAGAAGAAGCAGAACACAAACCGCAACACTGATATTCCTGATTTTAAATTTAAAACAAGAAATTTGTTAAAAATGAATAAATTAACTTATTTTCCCGGGTGTTCTGCCCACGGCACCAGCGAAGAATTTGACCATACACTGAAATTAGTCGCCAAGACGCTCGATATGGAACTGGAAGAAATAGCCGACTGGAATTGCTGCGGTGCCACTTCGGCACATGTGATGACAGAGACTCTTGCTTTGGCTCTGCCACTTCGGAACCTTGTTCTTGCCGAAAAAATGAACAACGATACCATGGCTATTCCTTGTGCTTCGTGTTATCAACGCCATAAAGTTACTCAATATGAACTTGCAAAAGACGCTTCGCTTGCCAAAAGAGTGGGTAAAGCAGTGGAAGAAGGTGCCTATACCGGTAAACTTGTCGTAAAATCCATGCTGCAATACGTTTACGAAGACATTGGGCTGGAAAAGATCAAAGAAAAAATAAAAAAACCTTTAACCGGGCTGAAAGTTGCCTGCTACTATGGATGCCTACTTACGCGCCCAAAAGATGTTACCCAGTTCGACTCTCCGGAATACCCCATGAGTATGGATCGTATAATGGAAGCTTTGGGAGCCAAAGCCGTTGATTTCGATTTCAAAACCGAATGCTGTGGTGCTTCCTTCTCTATCTCCGATACCGAAGTAGTTAATCAACTCAGTGGGAAAATACTTGAATATGCCAAAGCCAGCGGCGCAGATATGATAGTAGTTGCCTGCCCGCTTTGCCAGTCGAATCTCGACATGCGCCAGCCGGGCATCGAAAAAATGTTGGGAAAGAAAATTAGAATGCCGGTGTTGTATTTTACACAATTGTTGGCTCTTGCTTTTGGTTTTCCCGAAGAGGAATTGAAATTCAGCAAACACATTGTTCCGGTACAGGAAGCACTGAAAAACATCGGAAAAGAGCCCGAAAAAGAAGACGAAAAGAAAGTTAAAAAAACTGTTGAAACTGAGGAGGCTAAATAATGGCACGTGTAGGAGTTTTTGTATGTTTTTGCGGTGCCAACATTGGCGATTTTGTAGACGTTCCGCAGGTTACTGAAGAAATTAAAAAGATAAAAGACGTAAAGTTTGCTACCAATTATAAATACATGTGTTCCGACCCCGGTCAGGCACAGATACGTGAAGCCATAGTAGAACACAGGCTCACTTCGGTTGTGGTGGCTGCCTGTTCACCCCGAATGCACGAGAAGACTTTTCGGAAAGCATTGGTAGAAGCCGGATTAAATCCATATCTGCTCGAAATAGCAAACATCCGTGAGCACTCCTCATGGGTCCACCAGAAAGATAAAAAAAGTGCAACCGAAAAAGCCGCCGATCTCGTCAGGATGGCAGTAGCCAAATCAATGGCAAATGAGCAGTTGTACGAAATTTCAGTCCCAATCACCAAAAAAGCTTTAGTTATCGGAGGAGGGATAGCCGGCATCCAGGCAGCACTCGACATTGCCGATGCACACATTCCGGTGGTTTTGGTAGAAAAAAGCCCTTCTATCGGTGGGCGTATGGCTCAGTTGGACGAAACTTTTCCTACACTCGACTGCTCGCAGTGTATCCTTACTCCGAGAATGGTTGACGTTGCTACTCATCCCTACATTGAATTGATTCCTTATTCTGAAGTAACCGAACTCGAAGGTTTTGTTGGAAATTATAAGGTAAAAATCAAGAAAAAAGCTTCTTACGTTAACTTTTCATCCTGTACTGGATGTGGAGCCTGCAACCAGAAATGCCCGGTGAAGGTTGCAAACGAGTTTAACCTCGGACACGACAAACGTAAAGCCATTTATTCTCCATTCCCACAGGCAGTACCTAACAAACCGGTAATTGATGCCGAACACTGCCTGATGCTAACCAAAGGTAAATGTGGAATCTGCAAAAAGGTTTGCGAAAAGGGCTCTATTGATTATGAAATGCAGGATGAAATCATCGAACGCGAAATAGGTGCAGTGGTAGTAGCTACGGGATACCGCCTTTACGATCCTAAACCCTATGAAGAATATGGTGTGGGAAGGTTTAAAGATGTTATTTCCTCACTCGATTTTGAACGTATGGTTTCCGCAAGCGGACCTACCAACGGCTTGCCAATTCGTCCTTCGGATGGTGAAGTGCCCAAAAATGTTGTTTTCATCAAATGTGTAGGCTCACGCGACGAAGCCAAGGGCATCGAATTCTGTTCTAAGATATGCTGCATGTACACCGCCAAGCATGCCATGCTACTGCATCACAAAGTTCACGATTCAAAAGCTTATG
>JALOCA010000063.1 GCA_023227965.1 Lentimicrobiaceae bacterium
ACCCCGGATGTAAAGTAAATGACAGGAATATTCTCCCCATAAAATGAGGCATGGTCGGATGGTCCATATCCCTCTTTGGAAATTTTAAGGTTGAATCCATGAACAAGGCTGTCGACCAATGCATTGGACTCCAGAGCTGTACCAACTCCGCCGATGGTTAGGTCCTTTGCGGAATCAAGGCGGCCTACCATGTCGAAATTAAACATGGCATCAGCCTTTTTTAAAGAATAAGGAGGTTCTTTAACGAATGCTTTTGAACCAATTAAACCGAATTCTTCCGCCGTAAATGCCACGAAAATAATGGGACGCTTGTTGTTTTTTTCGTGTGAGAATTTTTGAGCCAGTTCAATAACAGCTGCTACTCCGGAGGCATTGTCGTCAGCGCCATGATGCACGGCAACAGTATCCGGCATTCTGGATCCTGAGCCTGCTCCGCCGAATCCCAGATGATCGTAATGGGCTCCAACAATAATAAACTCCTCGGCCAGTTTTGGATCTCTGCCAGGTACCATTCCAACAATATTTTGAGTGACTGTGATTTTAGGAAGGACAGAAGCCTCACCTTGCACAGCAATATCCGTCAGCTTGAAAAAGGGTTTTTTATCATTTTTGATTCTATTTTCAATTTCAGCGAAGCTTAATTGCTTATCCAGGATCAGGTCGGCAGTCTTTTGGGAAATTTTCATGACCGGAACAGAATAGGGAGCGCTATTTTTGTCAAATATTGCGGTTTTAGTAGCCCCATTCGTATTAAAATCGGCCGTAACAATTAAGATTCCACCTGCATGGTGGTCAATGGCATTCAGCACCTTTGTGCGAAGATCGCTCTGCTTTAAAACCTCCTTGTTTTGCTGAAGGTGATCTGGAATACCATCAAAAATAAGTACCCAGCTGTTTTCCACCTTGAAATTTTGATAATCATCCCATTTCAAACTATCCGTCGAAAAGGTTATCCCATATCCGGCTACGGCTAATTTTCCTGCAAATGATTTATTAGCCGAGAAAAATAGTGGTTCATAATCCGCACCCAAATCAAACGTCTGCTGGGCGGAAGTAAGATGGTTCTCCTTGCCAAACTTAAATCCCGTTATTAATTTAACTGGTTGATATCCTTTGTTGTAAAGCATTTTAATGCCGGATTTTCTGAATTTTTCAGCAATAAAATGAGCCGCAAGTGAATCGCCCGGTAAGCCAGGCTTTCTGCCTTGAAACTCTTCTGATGAAAGTATTTTAATGGTGGAAGCGATCTCTTTGTCTGTAATTTTTGGCTGATATTGTACAATACAACCCGAAAAGAGTACCAGTGCACACAGTGAGAATTTTACTAAAATCTTCATTTGATGAATTTTATTAGGATAACGTTTGGATGGACAAATATAATGATCTCTTCAGGTTTTTTAATACTTCAGGATGAACAGGATCAATGAATATTTAGTTTATTTGTAAAAAGTTACCTGAAATAAATTTCTTTTGAAGCTTGCGTATGAGATTAATCTTTGGTCATTTTCGTTGGATCTCCTATGGTTTTTTTGTTTTGCTTACTTCCTGTGTCTCAATGGGTAAGATATCAATACAGGTTTCAGTACCTCCCGAAAAACCCATTTCAAATGAAATACAGAGTGTTGTGCTGATGAACCGAAGTATGAACAGTTCATTTTCAAACCTGAATCAGGATTCGCTTGAGAATTTATTTATTAAAAAGAAATTGGTTTTGGATGAGCCAATGCTGGACAGTTTGGCTGCTGATACTACCTTGAAATCCCTTGGAAATGCCTTGTATGAGTCAGGCAGATTCGATGTTGTCATTCCAGTACAGAGAAATCTTCCAAATACAAACCTTTCATATGCTACCAAATCCCCTTCGCTTAGTTTAGCGCAAGTAAAACAGATTTGTACTGAATTCAAAACCGATGCCTTGCTGTCGCTCGAAAATTTTTACGAAAACGTAAATACCTCATATCATGTGGGATTTGAGCGAATTACGGATTATGGGTCGCTCAAACAATACAACATTATAGTTCAAGTAGCCTATCATTCCAATTGGAAGTTGTATCAACCAGCTGAAAAATTGAAAATTGCCAGTTTTGAAGTAAACGACACCATTTTTTGGGAAAAAAACGGAAACTCCCTGCAAGAAACTTATGAGGAATTGCCAACGATAAAAGATGCCCTTTTAAGTGGTGCGATTGAAAACGGACAGACCCTTTCAGGTTATATTTCACCTGGCTGGCAGGAACAGTCAAGAAATTACTTTATTACCAACAACGCGGAGGCAGACAGGGCTATAGCTTACGTAAAAAGCAACTATTGGAAAGATGCTGAAAGGATCTGGATGAAATTTTCAACCTCTTCTTCTCCCGCTTTGAGAAGCATGATTGAATACAATCTCGCTCTTGCCGCTGAAATGAACGGCGATTTGAAAGCAGCCATTCAGTGGGCCAAAAGATCCTTTAAATCAAAATTTAGCAGAACAGCTGAGGAATATATTAATCTGTTAAACAGACTCCAGAATGAGAAACCGCTTTTAAATTAATTTAAATGTTTATATATGAAATTGTTAGAGGGAAAGACAGCAATTGTCACCGGTGCTAGCCGGGGTATTGGAAAATCCATTGCAGTTCTGTTCGCGCAACAGGGTTGTAATGTAGCTTTTACGGATCTTTTTTACGATGATATTGCCAGGGAGACTGAAAATGAGCTAATTGCTTTAGGAGTTAAGGCAAAGGCCTACGCTTCTGATGCTTCAAAATTTGATGAAACTACTCAGGTTGTTGAGCAGATCGTTAAGGATTTTGGCGGTATCGATGTGCTGGTTAACAATGCCGGCATTACAAAGGATACTTTGTTGATGAGAATGACCCAGGAACAATGGGATACCGTGATCAATGTTAACCTTAAATCGGTTTTTAATTTCACGAAAGCTGCCCAAATGACGATGCTGAAACAAAAAGGGGGATCAATTATCAACATGAGTTCTGTGGTAGGTGTGAGTGGCAATGCAGGTCAGTCGAACTATTCAGCTTCCAAAGCAGGTATCATCGGATTTACCAAATCTATTGCTAAAGAGTTGGGATCCAGAGGTATTCGTTCTAATGCGATTGCCCCGGGCTTCATTATCACCGAGATGACGGCTAAAATACCTGAAGATGCCCGCAAACAATGGGAAGCATCAATTCCAATGAAAAGGGGTGGATTACCCGAAGAGGTTGCGAAGGTTGCCCTGTTTCTCGCTTCCGATCTCTCTTCCTATGTTTCAGGTCAGGTAATCAGTGTTTGTGGTGCGATGAATACTTAGAGAGCTGAATATAATCCATAATAAAAGGGCTATTTGTTGAACAGATAGCCCTTTTTCATTCCCGAATATTTCGGTAATATCCGAATTTTTAAACTGTAGTATTATAAAAATTTAAACCCAAGGTTAACAGAAAATGTGTTTCCTTTAGATGTAAAATTAGAACCGAAACTGGATGTATCAAATGTCTTGGATAATCCCCATTCATAGCGAATATCAAAAGTAAACATCAACACATCAACTCCGGCGCCCAATTGGTAATCCCATGTGGCATTATTGAAGTTATAGTTAAAACTTTTGTCGCTTTCATATCCTGTTGAAAATGAGATGGCGGGACCTGTAAAAGCACGAATGGAGGCAACCTTAAGGTCAATCAGTTTAAGACCCAGCAACACCGGAACCTGAATAGATTTCATTTTAATTGCATCTGTAGATGCACCAACTGAAAATTCCTCATTTTTAACAACATACAAGAATTCTGGTTGCAGGTAAAATTTTTCCCCTCCGAATCGTCCAAAAGCACCAAAATTGTATCCCCCTTTTGAGTCCGCTTTTATGGTATTCAGGTCGGTAGAAAGCTTTGTGGTATTGTACCCTGCTTTTATTCCAAGGTCAAAAGTCGCAGCAAATGTCACAAAAGCCAACATAAGCAATGATAAAGTCATCAGTGTCTTTTTCATATCGATAAATTAAGAAAATAATTAATGATTCAAATTAGCCAATATCAAAATATCAGATGCGGCATTAATTTGAGTTGATGAAGCGCCTGACAAGGAGGTTTGCACCAGGGTTTTCACAGAATTAAAATAGTTTACATAAGCATTAACGATTATATCAGCTGAAACTGTCGCTCCTATAGTTACATTTAAGGTTGCATTCGCTCCAACAATTCCATTAATACTGGTGTCAATCGTACCAATTGCCGTTGCCTGAGCGCTTAATGTAAGTTTTAACTGGGCAACAACTGCCGAATGGTATTGTACAAAAGCATCTGCTATTTGACTTATACTTACTGAACTTTTAATCGAATTTGTTAGATTGGCTCCGGCTGATACAACCGCACTTGATTGTGCACTTGATGCGCCTGCTTCCATGAATTTAGCTTCCATGGCCTGGCGCATAATAAATGCAACTCTCAGATAATTACTTTCAGCAGATGCAAAATAGATAGGTAATGACATGCTGGCGGCAGCATTTACAAAGGCTTCAGAAGAAATCACTGATAACTTTGCATATGTTTCTGCTTTTACATTTGCACTTGCGTATGCAGAGACAATTGCTTTTTGAAAATTGTCAAATTTTTCTTCATCAGCGCTTTGGGAATCATCCGCGTTATACAAAGCAGTTTCAAAGTCAGCTTGTGCTTGTGCATTTGCCGTAGAAATTGTTTGTAACTGACTACTTGAAATCCCAAAATAAGAATTGCCCGACGCTTTTGTTTTAGCCTGTGCTGCTACTTCCAAGCTGCTAATAAACTGATCTTGCGCGCTCGCATTCCCTTTTATTTGAGCGGCAACATCAGCATTAACATAAAGTTGAACGTCTGTTTGAGAAATGACATTTGTTTTACCTGTTGCGATCAATCGTGCATACACTTCGGCCTCGGCTGAGGTTTCTGTATTTAAAGGTTGGGCATAGACTGTTGTCCCGCTTTTAACTTCAGCAGAAACTACTGCTTTCCATCCCGACGTGTTTTTTGTTGCAACTACAACTAAATTTTTAGTGCCACTCATTTTTGTTTCAACTACAAATTTCCCATTAACATCTGTTTGAACGCTTTGGGTTGAAACAGTATTTAATGAACCATTTGCTTGTACTTCAGCAATAATAACAGTCGCACCCTGAACACCTGCCGCTACTTGTCCGCTCTTTAAAGACGCACTTTTAAGTCCGCTGCTTTCGGTCACACGACCAGATACTTTTGAATTTGATGCCCCACTTGAATCGTCTGAACTTTTGGAACATGAAATCAGTCCTGCAAAAAGGAAAGCCGCAAATAAATATTTGAGGCCTTTAGTAAATCTTACTTTTTCTTTCATAATCCTGCCCTCCTTTTTAATTGTATTTTTTCTATATGACATAATGATATAAAGACAAATGTACTCACTTTTATTTTAAATATGCAAATAAATTCGATCTTCTTATTCTAATTACTCTAGTTCATCTTTCCCCAAAGATATTTCAGTTTTTGGCTGTGAAAAAATTTATTCAGCAAAAGGGTGGAAATAATCAACAAAATGTCGTTTTCTTTCAACGATTAAAGGTTTCGCTCTTTGCTAATCAGTTGATATGCTTCAATTACTTTTTTAAATTTCTCGTTTGCAGCTTGCTGTATTTCTTCCCCCAAATAACTCACTTTATCAGGATGATAGTTGACGGCCATCTTCCGATAAGCTTTTTTTACCTCTTCATCTGAAGCAACGGGTTGAAGTTCAAGAACATCGTAGTCCCAGATAGGCTTTAATCCTTATTAAACTCAGCATGATCACTGGAATTAAAATTCCCTTTAATTTTATTATAAAGCGAAATATTTGATGCGTTACTTATGACAATTATTCCATTGGTAAGCGTAGCAACATCAAGATCCGATTGCAGTATGCCATTCATTAATAAAGCCAGATTTAAGTTGATCAGACTTGTATAATTATTAACCGCATTTAGTATGGTCCCTCCTTCGGCTTCGGCTTTAAAGGCAATATCTTCATTTACGATAACCCGGATAGGAATTAAAGTTCCGGTAGAATTTGCATAAGTACCTGATAAATAAAATACAGGGGATGAGCCTGCATCGGCTTTGTATGCTTTTATCTCCAGGGATATTTCTTCATAAACACCCGGTTGAAGAATGATTTCCCCAATAACTGAATTAACACTGAACAGGTCAATTTTTTTTATCCCTTTCCATTCATAATCAATATTGGAGAAACCTTGAGATGTTTCGCTTTCCTTCTTTTCTGCTTCAAAATCAATTTTGGACACATTTATAAAGCAAGTTTCCCATACAAAATTTGGAGTGGCTAAAGATCCAGACTTGAGAACTGAAAAGGTGTTATTGGTTGCCTGGGCTTTAACCCTGAGTGTGGAGGAACTACTGGATGTATCCTTTTTGCATGACGCAAACATCATTACTGAGACTACTGCAAATACCGTCAAAATTTTATACTTTTTCATTTCATTTTATTTTACAATGTGAATAAATTTTTACAACTGGACAAAGTTTGATACTTTGGTGACTGATATTGTTACATAAACATTTAAATTATTTGCATAATTCACATCTTCGAAGATACTCCAACCTTTGGCAGTGAAAAAGTATATTCAACAAAAGGATGGATTAGATCAATCAAATGCTTATTCCATTCAACAATTAGTTATTTGAATTCCAAATGGTTGTGAAATCTTGCCGACTGCGATAGCCTATTAACCAATTGGCACGGAAAAATTATTCGCGTTTCAGTGAAGAATAATAAATGAGATTACCTGAATAACATTAAAGCTTTCTCTCTTTGCTAATCAGCTGGTAAGCTTCATTAACCTTTTTAAATTTTTCATTGGCAGCTTGTTGAATCTCTTCACCCAAATAGCTCACTTTGTCGGGGTGGTATTTTAAAGCCATCTTTCTATAAGATTTTTTCACCTCCTCATCGGTGGCAGAAGGTACTATCTCCAACACATCGTAAGCCCAGTCAGTTTTTGGTATCATCATGGCTTCAATCGAGGTATAATCCGCCGTTGAAATTCCAAGATTGATGGATATATGCCTGATTAACTTTAGTTCATCAGGATGAATTTGACCATCTGAAGCTGCTATACCAAACAGAAAATGAATGAGTTGTAGTCTGCCTGGATAATCCATGTAATTTTTTATCTGCTGACAAACATCGGTAACCTGAATTTTTTGTTTCGTCAAATCGTGAAGTATCCTTAAGGCATTTTGTGCACCATCCGCTCCAAAATTGACTTTAAAAAATTCTTTCACATAATTTAGTTCTGATTTCATGATCTTTCCATCAGCATTCAATACTGCTGAAACCAGAACAATCAGACTGAAAAGGTAATCGTTAGGTGTCGTCTGTGTTCCGTTTCCAAATGTTCTTGCATTGGGATCTGATTTTTCGGAAAGATCAAACAATGTTCCCAAAACAAACCCTGCCAATGCACCAATAGGACCACCTAGTGTCCATCCCAAACCACTACCTATCCATTTTCCAAACATGATTCTTCGACTTTAAAAGTTGATCCAATATTAAAATTTGTGAAATAATAAGCTGATTATCATTGTTTTCTATTACAAAATCAGCCATTTTTATTTTTTCTTTATCCATCATTTGATTGTTCATTCGTTGCACGACATCTTCAGGTCTTGAATGATCTCTTTTTGAAACACGTTCAATTCGTTCCTGTTCATCAGCAACGACCAATATGGTGAAATCGAAGTTACGAAAACTTCCGGTTTCAAAAAGAATAGCTGCTTCGTAAATAACATAGGGGAAATCTGAATTTCTGGCACTCCATTTCTCAAATTCCCTATGCACAGCAGGATGAATAATACTATTGAGTTTCTCCAGTAGTCCACGGTCATTAAAAACGATGGAAGCCAGCATCTTACGGTTCAACAATCCTTCCGCAGAATAAATATCTGATCCGAATATTCCAATCAATTCTGTGCCAATTTGGGGATCTTCATTTTGTAATCTTCCGGCTTCAACGTCGGCATTGAATACAGGTATACCCAGTACACTGAAAACTCTGCAAACAGTCGATTTTCCGCTTCCAATACCACCTGTAATTCCAACCTTCAGCATAACCTTCTATTTTTCGTGTTCCAGAATATACTCAACTTCCCTGGGAGAATAGCTTACAGCCAGCACAACATTTGAATGGCTTTCGAAAGTTACTGCCAAACGCGGATCTTTGAGAGAGATCTTTTCAAAATTAATATATGCATGGAAGGTGCTGTAATCCAGTTTTTTGTATTTGCCAAGTCCTATCCGGCAGGTAACCTTAACCTTTCCTGGAAATGTTTTGATAGTAATATCGGAAGGATTGTTGATAACCTGAATAGGAATTTCAAAGGTTACTTCAGTGTTTTGTTCCACAGGTATGGTTAAATTCACCTCTTTGGTGTCTAGTTTTACTCCGGACGGAGGTTGAATAGTTACCCGCTGCTCAATAGAATGTGCTAATTTGGTGAATGAATAGAAATTAGTCGGAATGAATTTTAATGTATCCAGAATATCTTTCGGTCCGCTTACCAGGAATGAATCCGGAACAGTTGTTGGTTCACCAGCCAAAGAGTATTGACTTTCAAAGCTGAGTCTTAGTGAAGGTTTAACTTTGATCTTTTTCGAAATGATTTTACTGAAATTGAAAACGAGCGTGTCTGGTTTGATGGAGAGAATTCTAATCTCGCTACTGATTTGCTTCTCAATTTCTTCTTTGTGGCCGACAGCAGAGACGGTGTACTTGTATCTGTATCCTCTGTCCAAGGCATTATCAATCAATTCGTTGACATTTAATAAGATGGGCGAAAATGCCAACCTGAGTTTGTAGGTTAACAGGGTATATCCGTAGGCATCAACCACTAAATCAAGATTCTTTGGGAGAGAACCTGAAAGCTGTTTATCCTTCGGAAAATCAACAAAATTTACTGGAACATTGATTCTGCTTGTATAGCGCTTTTCCAAACTGTTCAACAACCATAATAGTGAGGAGAGTGCCAGGCAGACAACAAAAACAAGCGCCTTATGGTAGCTGAAGTTCTTGACTTTACGCTTAACAAACAAGAATATTTTCTTTACCCAAATTTGCTTCATCCATATTATGTTTTACCCGGCTTGTTTAAAATAAAAAATGGCCGGAAGAACCGGCCATTTTTTATTACTTTGCTACCGGAGCATCGCTCATATCTTTTAGCACAACACTTTTATCAACCTTTAATTTGATATTTGGCGCTACTTCAAGATAGATGATTTGATCTTTAATCTCATCAATTCTTCCGTATATGCCGCCTGATGTGACGACCTTGTCACCCCTTTGAAGGGCATCCCTGAATTTTTGTGTCTCTTTCTGCCGTTTCATCTGTGGACGAATCATAAAAAAGTAGAACACAACGATAATTAATACTAGTGGTAAAAACATTCCCAACATACTTCCCTGTGGTTGCTGTTGAGCGATAACAAATAATAGTGTACTCATTTCAAGTTATTTAAATCAATGTTAAAATTCTTATTTTCTACATATGCGCCAATTGTCAATGTTTTGGTTTCGCCGTCTGAGGTTTCAATTTCTACTGTCTTAACCTGGTTTCCCCATTCTCCGGCAGTTTGAAAAATCACCTCAATGTTAGAGCTGCTACCTGAAACGATCTCTTCTTTGCTGAATTGAACGGTCAGGCATCCGCAAGTCGGTTCTACTTTTGTCAAGCGAAAAGGGGAGCTCCCACCGTTCTTATACTGAAAAGAATAGGCTACAGTTTCTCCCTCTTTCAAGGTACCAAAATTATGTATTTCTTTGGTAAATTCAATCCTGCCGGGTTCCTTTTTTTTGTTTGAGTCGATCGAAACAGAAGGGGAGGTGCGACTGGATGTTTTATTCCCGCAACTCAATAAAATGATTGCTGCGATAATAAAAGATAATGTTTTAAAGTACCTGTTGATCATCCTTCCAAAAGACCCCGTCCCGTTTTCACAATTTTTCCCTGTTCTTTAAAATCTTTGGTGATTCTATCCAAAACACCATTGATGAAGATGCTGCTTCGTTGGGTACTGTAATACTTAGCCAACTCAATGTATTCGTTTAAAGTCACCTTGAC
>JALOCA010000064.1 GCA_023227965.1 Lentimicrobiaceae bacterium
GGGTTGCAATATTCAGCTTATAATCACCGTCAGGCAAAGTAGCGGGTACTATAAAAGTAAGTTTGGATGGATCGTTTATCAGCAGTGAGGTCTGCGGAATAGTTATTACCTCCGATGTCTGCTGGTTGATAAGATGGATGCCTATGGCTGGGTCGGTGCCTTCTATCTTTATACGGCTGCCGCTAAGGTTTACACCTCCGCCGGGGCTAAGACGACTGTTTACAGCGCCGGTGGTTACGTCGGTTACAGAGTTTACAAACAGACCCGAAGCGGCCATTCCCCTTACATTTACACTGGTTTGTTTCACTGCTTCGCGAAGTTCGGCAGTAGGTATGGCATTCACCGCCAGGCTATGCTGTGTCGGATCCCAGGTGGCATTATCGCCAATAAAAGTTCCGTTTACCGTAAGGTGGAAATATCCGAGGCCAAATTTTACGGATGCTCCGTTGGATATTTGATCTATGGCTACTTTTTTAAGCAGTTCCACAGAAGATTTGAGGGTGGTTGCACTAAGGTCGGTGCCACGTGCAAGAGCTAAGTTTACCAGATCGTCTTCATTGAGCGATTTGCTGGTTACTACGCGACCGAAACGGTCGTCTTTTTGTTCGGTTAGCGTAAGGTCGTGTAATTCGACCACTACGCTGTTTTTTTCTTTAGTTGCCATAACTGAATTGCTTTAGGGTTGATAAATAAATTGCTTTACGTCATTTTGGATATGATTTTAGGTTAATAAATGGTTTTACGGGTTAAAATGCCAGCCTAAAGCATTCGGAATATCTGAGAGTTTCCCCGCTAAAAGATAAATGTATCTGTTGTTTTTATTCGTTTCTGTTCCGCCTGTTGAAGCGTTTAATATTTCCCGTTGCTCTCAGATAATCCGAACTTTCGTTCACTTTAATATTTACTTTCGGCTTATTACTACAAAACTAATCATAATATTTCAATCGTAATAAAAAAGAGAGAAATATTTCCGGATTGAAAATATTAATACCGGGAAAATAAAAAGGCAGCGCAACTGTTTCCAATTGCGCTGTATGAAAGATAGAGATAAGGATACTTTATTATTTTATCAATATCATTTTCTTTGTATCTGCTAATCTTCCATTTATTTCCATGGAATAGTAATAAATACCGGCAGGCAGATTACTTGCGTTAAAGTTAACCGTATGCAAGCCTTTTTTTAATCCGGATTGGCTTATTACCTGCTGTAACGCGCCAAGCTGGTTGTAAACCTTTATATCCACCGAAGATGGTTTGGTTAGTTTAAATGAAATCGTTGTTTCATCACTGAATGGATTGGGATTGTTTTGCAACAACCTGTCGTTGGAAACTGCAGCAGTGGTTTCAATACCACTTGTGGTTGTACTCTTTTCCGGTAACAGGGACAATAAATAATCCCGGTTTTGGGTATATTCTGCAAGACTATTTGGCTTGTATTGTAACAGTTTCCCGGTAAATGCCGATTCCTGCCCGCTGTTTTCCATCAAAAAGTACAGATACCCTAAATCAATAACGGCAAAAACACTGTCTTCGAGTGTTTCCGGATAAAGTATCTTATTTTCGTACCAGTTGATGGCTGTTTGCCAGTTTTCCAATACCACATCACATTTATTGGCAAAAAAGTCTCCCAGCCTGGCTAATACTGTATCAGATTGTATGGTTGCATTGCTTGTGTAATACTGTTTCAAGCCGTTGTAATTATTGCCTGCATATTTTTCAAGCCTGAATAATTCCTTTATGGAAGCTTCAGCATACTTAGAATCTGGATATTGTTCGATCAAAGATTGAAGAGTGGTTTTTGCTTCAGTATAGTTTTCCTGTTCTATTAAACTCATTGCAGTGTTGTAAAGGTCTTCGTCGGAAGCGGTTTCTGTTATTGCCGTTTCTTTTACCCCACTTGGGCACCATGTTGGGCTATATATATATCCTGACGGATAGAAGTCTTGCTGATAATTGAAGTTTTTGCCCCAGCAATTATATCTTACATCAAACAGGTTTAAATTACCATCCGGGTCATAATATACAAGGGGATCATCCGGCGCCCCACTATTGTCTTCATCTACAATAACATTATACCTGAAATACCATGGAAAACAATTTTGCGAAGCATATACTTCAATGTTTGTATTATTTGTTATCGTTTGTGTTTCCTGATAAGTTTGTGCCGAAGCATTTCCCAGCAACGCAGTGTTACTGTTATTTAGCAGCCTTATTCCGTAATAATCGTCTGCAATATGGTTTCCTGCTATTGAGGTATATGAATTATAGACATTAATCCCTGTAAGTAATGCGTTGGTAATGGTATTTCCATAAACAGATTGATTGCCATTGTTGCTGCTTCCACAAAACATAAGTTGAATGCCTCTGTGATATCCATTAATGGTATTATTTTCAATAAAAAATTTTCCGTAATTCTGGATGTCAATAGCAGTTAATGCGTCACCGGTAAATTCACAATTAGTTACTGTTGCTGTAGAATCATTGTCGTCCTGGTTTTCGAGATATAAATTTGAATGATTAAATACAGAATTTGTTACGGTAACTTTTCCCTTAGAAGATTCTATTGTTTGGCAACTATCAAATGTAGAGTTATTAACTGTAAGCCTTACGCCAATATTATTAAAACTTGTCCGGTCGAATGCGGAGTTAGCTATGCTAAGACTTCCCTTATAGGCATGCACATTGGCGTCCGTAAACTGGCATTCATTTACTGATAGAGATACGCTGCTGTTTTCAAGAATACTGTTTGTAAACACTGCACCTGTAATGGTTAGACCAGGCAATGAACTGCCTATATTCACCGTCAGCGTCATACCATCTTCCGCAATAAACCGGGCATTTTTTCCCAGACTGATATCTCCACTGATGGCTATTTCGCTGGCACCTCTTTTCCCTATAAAAGTTACATTATTGCCAACCACAAGAGAAGAGCCATTCTGTACAATTAATTCGCAATTATCCATATTTATTTTTACTCCATCTGCAATAGTAAGTGTGGAGTTATTGTCCACCACAATCTTTAGGTCCACACCATCTGCTGCAACAAAATTTACATCATTGCTTAGGCTGATATTCCCGTTGATATCTATCTCATTGCTACCTCTCTTCCCTGCAAAGGTTACGCTGTCGCCTGTAGATAGGGAAGAGCCTTTCTGCATGATCAATTTGCTGTTGTACATATCTATTCTTACTCCGTCGTTAATGGTAAGGGTAGCGCTGTCTATTGTAGGTGTAAACCGCGATACCATGTTCGACGTAAAGGTTGTATTCTGGGTAATGGCCGGTGCCTGCGGGCCTTGTACTATAAGGTCGTATTCAATGCCGGCAGCAGATGGATTTCCAATGCTGAAAGGCATGGTGCCTGCATATGGCAACTCAAATTTTTCATTCCAGCGGTAATCAACCAACGCCAGGTATTTTATTGTTCCACCGCTTGCACTGTCGTTTCTGTTTATAAAAAAGGCTTTACCAAAGTCGGTGTTCCAGTAAAAATAACTGTAATCGAACATAACTTCAATTGAATCGGGTAGCAAATTGCCATTTTTATCCTTTCCCTGCATGGGCAACGAGCCTCCGTCATTCTGATAACCCATAAAATCGTTTGTACCTGCCGGGGAAGAATAATTTGCCAGCGGTGCATAACCACAGCCTAAACGAAGATCATCGCGATCCGGTGCATCCACCTTCACCTTTAACGCCAGCTCCGGGGTAAATTCAGCCTTTGGGGTTAATACGCAAAACTCATGTCCTCCCCACCACTGAGGAGCAACCGGCTTTTTAAACGGCAACGTACAATACATCATCCACCGGTATCCATGAAAATCGCCATTAGGGCCATACGAATTGTAAACTTTTACTGCCCCGGTTTCCCAGTCCTGCATATCAATAATGCCGTCGAAATTGTTGTCGCAGGTGTCGCAAATTCTGCCATCAGGCTTTGGAACTTTTTCGTACTCCTGCCATTTTTCGCACCATACTGTATCGCAGTCTCCACCCCAATCATACATTACACTGTCGCTATAGCCTACAATGGTCATGGCATGGCCTCCCGGGTCGCAATAGTTTAATCTTGACATCACCATTTCACCTATATGCGCACTCAGTGTATTTGTAATATAATCAATGCCAGTTTCAAAATTTACCCCGAAAGTTATCAGCCCTCCGTTGTTGGCATCCCCGACGCCATGGTCATACAAATGATGCTTCATCCCGGACAGGTTTGCAACGAGCCGTGCTTTTACTTCCGGCTGCCCAGTGTAGTTTGTGGGAAGACTCATATCAAACCGCTCAGCATAATGCAGTTTGTTCTTAAAAGCATTGTAGTAATAATCGTAACCGGTAGGCCAGCGCCACAAATCAAGAATGTCATTTTCCCCGGATCCGTCAAACTCGGCATCCGACATGCCTCCCGTTTGCATCAGGAATTTCTGTACATATTCGAGGCTGGTATAGCCCTGCCAGTTGGAATAGCCATGGTTCAGATGGTTAAACGAAAAGTTAGGGACGTAGCGGGTCGTTTGAAGATTGGAAGTTACATTCCGCAGGCGGTTAATCTCGTAGGTAAAGGTGTACCATGCAGTAGCCACATTCTGGCAGGATGCTGTAGTCTTCTGATGATAAACATAGATGGAATCGGTGTTATCCCTTTGCGGAAAATAGGGTTTGATGGAATTATCCACTTCTACGGGAAGTACCAATGAGTCCGATTGGGGAGTAATGGTATAAGCAGGCAGCGATTCGTAATACGCCGCGCTGCTCGGGTAATAACCGGAGGTTGAGGTAACCCCCTGCGCTCCTGCATAAAAAATGCTAAAGAGCATACAGAAGCCGGCATTGCCGGCTTTCAACAGAGTGAAATTTTTCATGAGATTTGATTTAAAGGTTAATAATGGATTAATTTTATTGTTTGAATATTGTTTCCTGATTGTAGCTTTACAAAATACATCCCGGCAGGCAGTGTACCGGTATCCAAACGGTATTCGCCTAAAGGAGGTATTTCAAAACTTTTAATATAATTGCCAGCCATACCATATAGCTCTGCTTTTAATACCGATGGATACATTGATTGAAATCTAACAGAGTTTCCGAAAGGATTGGGATAACAGCTTACGAAGGATTGATGGGCATCAGGATATTTTTCTATCCCTGTAACAATGGTATCTATGCTCCTGTTTAAAAAGTAAAAATCATGCATAAGTATCCTGCCTGGTTTATCTACAGCAAGCCTTATGGCACAATTGATTATTAACCCGCTGTTCAGGACGGTGGGGAAAGTAGCCCCGTCGTCTTCCGAAAGGGCAACCCCTCCCCAGCCGGCACCACTGTCGTCGCCTGCCATGAATATACGGTTATCGGGCAAAACCAGGAAATCGCTTACGATGGTGTTATATGCATCATAATTCCAGATGCCTGTATTGAAGTCGTATGTGTAAATTGCATCATATCCTCCAGCCATCAGCTTGCCTGCATTGTTAAATGCCAGAGTAAAGAAACCTGCGGGTTCCTGCGGGTCTAATAATACCGCCCAGGTTTTTCCAAAGTCGGTTGAATAATACACTTTCGGATTTTCGTTGCTCCAGTTGTTGGTAAACGTTGAGCAGGCATAAATCACATTACCGGGACCAAACAGTATATCGGTTACATATTCCCAGTAGTCGCTGTTATAAAGATTCAGCACTACCTCCCAGGTTTCGCCGTCATCGGTGGAGCGCAAAATGCCATTTTCCCTTCCGCCGCTTACCAATAGAACGCTGTCGTATCCATATTCAATGGTGCTGTATTGCCAGCTTTCCTGCATAGCATCATATACCAACTGCCAGTTTTCACCAAGGTCACGCGAACGGTAAACACCATAATCTACGGATACAAAAAGTGTACTATCTGGCTTAAATGTAATAGATCTAACCGTTGGAAAAAGAAAGCCATTATTTTTTGCCTGCCAGGTTAATCCGTTATCATCACTACGGCAAACTCCTCCGCTGGTGGCACCGTGACGTGCAAGATAAATCCTGCCCTGTGGGTCAACTAATATGTCGAATATAAGACCACCTCCGCAATTATCAACCTGCTCCCAGAAATCCTGGGCTGTGGCGGTATATCCTGTAATGGTAAGCAGCAGTAGTGTTAGTTTCATCATATTGCGTAAACGGGCTTTCAACAGGGTGAAATTTTTCATGAGATTTGATTTAAAGGTTAATAATGAATTAATTTTATTGTTTGAATATTATTTCCTGATTGTAGCTTTACAAAATACATACCGGCAGGCAATGTGCCGGCATCCAAACGGTATTCGCCTAAAGGAGGTATTTCAAAACTTTTAATGTAATTGCCAGCCATACCATATAGCTTTGCTTTTAGTACCGACGGGGATGCTGACCGGAAGATGGTATAAGTTCCGAAAGGATTGGGATAACAGCTTACGAAGGATTGATGGGCATCAGGATGTTTCTCTACACCTGTAACAATGGTATCTATGCTCCTGTTTAAAAAGTAAAAATCATGCATAAGTATTCTGCCTGGTTTATCTACAGCAAGCCTTATGGCACAATTGATTATTAAACCGCTGTTCAGGACAGTGGGGAAAGTAGCCCCGTCGTCTTCCGAAAGGGCAACCCCTCCCCAGCCGGCACCACTTGCATCGCCTGCCATAAATATACGATTATCTGGCAAAACCAGGAAATCGCTTACGATGGTGTTATATGCATCATAATTCCAGATGCCTGTATTGAAGTCGTATGTATAGATTGCATCAAACGCTCCTACCATCAGCTTGCCTGCATTGTTAAATGTCAGAGTAATGAATCCTGCGGGTTCCTGCGGATCTAATAATACCGCCCAGGTTTTTCCAAAGTCGGTTGAATAATACACTTTCGGATTTTCGTTGCTCCAGTTGTTGGTAAACCGCGAACAGGCATAAATCACATTATTGGGACCAAACAGTATATAGGTTACATATTCCCAGTAATCGTCGTTGTAAAGATTCAGCACTACCTCCCAGGTTTCGCCGTCATCGGTGGAGCGCAAAATGCCATTTTCCCTTCCGCCGCTTACCAATAAAACACTGTCGTATCCAAACTCAATGGTGCTGTATTGCCAGCTTTGTTGTGATGCGTCATACATCCATTGCCAGCTTTCACCAAGGTCACGCGAACGGTAAACACCATAATTAGCTGCTATAAATATTGTACTATCCTGTTTAAAAGTAATAGACATTACTGTCGGATTGGGGAGCCCATTATTTTTTGCCTGCCAGGTTAAGCCGTTATCATCGCTGCGATAAACTCCACCATTTACATCATAATGTATCAAATAAATTCTGCCTTGCGGATCAACTAATATATCAAATATTGAACCACCTCCGCAACTGTCAACCTGCTCCCAGAAATCCTGGGCTGTGGCGGTATATCCTGTAATGGTAAGCAGCAGCAGTAGTGTTAGTTTCATCATATTGCGTAAACGGGCTTTCAATAGAGTGAACGTTTTCATGAGATTTGATTTAAAGGTTAATAATGGATTAATTTTATAGTTTGAATATTGTTTCCTGATTGTAGTTTTACAAAATACATACCGGCAGGCAGTGTACCGGCATCCAAACGGTATTCACTCATGGGAGGTATTCCGAAGCTTTTAATGTAATTGCCAGCCATGCCATATAGCTCTGCTTTTAGTACCGACGGGGATGCTGACCGGAAGATGGTATAAGTTCCGAAAGGATTGGGATAAGCATTAAACATTACTTCCGGTTTGCGTTGCTCGTTTAGCGATACGGTATTGGTATCTACAAAGTGTCCCGTACCATCGTTCCATAATATCCTTATTCGGTTGGCTGTGGGGGTATAACCGGTAACTAATAATTCCGGACGGTTATCTCCATTCAAATCACCTGAAAAAATCCTTTCATTCCACATTGCATATTCTCCCATGTACATCCTTTCAGTTTCCTTAAAGCCCCAGTTATGATTATTTATAAAAATATAAATGGAGTCCATCTGCGATAAATACTGATCAAAAGTCGGCGATGTACATGCCATATCAGGATATCCATCGCCATTTAAATCGGCTATTACATCGTCGCGTGTTCCGATTTTTTTATATGTTGTGCCTCTGTTGATGAAATTCTCGTCAGACACATTTTCATAAAACAAGAACTCTTCATCATTGTATGGTTTATAAAATATTAAATCATTGTCGCTATCATTGTCCATATCAATAATATTATTATATATCCACAATTGGCTATGACTAAACAAGGTATCGGTTGTGAAACCGGAAGGGTTGTTAAAAGCAAGGTAAGTACCAGGTATAATAAGCGCAGAAGATACCAATGCATCCGGGCGGTTATCATTATTTAATAAGGCTGTTTTTACATATTCCACATTTTCGGTTGGGAATAAGAATTCGTCGTTAAAGGTGCCATCACCATTGTTATAAAAAATGCCCCAACCTAAAGGAGCTATATTTGGCCGTATAGAATAATATACCACATCAAGCAGCCCGTCTTCATTCATATCGTATATTCCACTTATTCGCCTATTTTCCGCTGTTGTTTCTCCTATATTTACTGTGTCGCCTAAAGCTCCGGGTCCAACATTTTTATAATAAAATATATAATCATGGTTGCGGGATACTATCTCCAGCAGTCCGTCGTTGTTCATTTCCTTACAATAAATAAATATACCGCAGTTTGTTACTACATCGCTACGTTCAAAATTTCCATAACCATCGTTTATTAAAAATACAAGAGAATCTGCACCTCCTTCACAACCTATGAGGATATCATTGTCTCCATCCTGGTCGTAATCTGCAAACACGACTCCTCCTTCCTGGTAAGGATAACTTGGCACATAAAAAACAGTTTGCGCTTTTACAGATGGTAAAAGGAATAACAACAGGAAAAGTATCACACCTCCTATCCTCCCCTTTGGGGAGGCAATGCTGTTTATTTTGTCCGGGTTTGTTTTCATCTTCTTTTTTATTTTGTAACCATTATCTTTTTTACTTCCATCTGTCCGTGTACTTTCTTTTACACTTCATGTATTTATGTACCTGTAAAATTATAAATTTTCTCCACTTTCTTTCTCCATAATATTTACATTTATAAACAAATCGTCGAAATGTTATATACTTTTTCAGGTTATTTTTAAAAATATTTCTGTCCTCTGAAGGTTGAATTAGTTAATTTAAAAATATGCTGGTTGGTAAATGGGTAAATCTGTATTTGGAAATTATCAGGCTTCCGGCTAAAGAAAAAGAGTGAATGTTACCCTCCCCTAAGAGTGGTTGTTACCCTCCCCTAAGAGTGGTCGTTACCCTCTCCTAAGAGTGGTCGTCGCCCTCCCCTGAGAGTGGTCGTTACCCTCCCCTAAGAGTGGTCGTCGCCCTCTTATAAGAGTGGATGATTCACTTGTATAATACAAAGTGGCTCCCTTTTGTCAGAGAGCCACTTTTGTTTTTTTAACGGGTTACATTCAATACGTAATCAAAAACATAAGTCCGCACTTCGCTGAGTATTTTTGCCGAAGGCGAAAACTGGGTTGCAATATTCAG
>JALOCA010000065.1 GCA_023227965.1 Lentimicrobiaceae bacterium
CTGGAGCTGCACGAAGCCGCGGTTGCGGGCGCCATCCTGCACGTTGTGCGGGTTGTGGCATTCGGTACAGGTGAACCAGCGCTTCTTGCCGGTGCTGGTGAAATTGCCGATGCGCTTGCCATGGATACCGTCACGCCAGTCGCGCATCTTGTCGCCGTGACACTTGCCGCAGAGCAGTTGCGGCTGATCGATGCTGACCGCATCGCCGTAGTTGTCCACCAGCATGTTGCGCTTGGTCGTGTGGTGGCAATCGAGACACCAGATGCGGCCGCGACCGTGTTGCAGGTCCTTGGCGTCCGGCAGCAGGCCTTCCATGGTCGGGATCGGTACCGGCTTCTTGTCCTTCGGCAGTTTTGGCGGATTGAACGCGGGTCCGACGCCGTTGTGGCAGGCCGTCGCGCACATCGGCAGGATGGCCAGCTTCTCGGAGCGCGGCTTGACGACTGCGTGCCCTTCCGGGATTTTTTCCAGTCCCGGCATCTTGCCCATCGGCACTGTGCCGTCGTAGGGATCGCCGTACCAGAGCGCCGCACCGGTCTTCGGCGAGCACTTGACGTTGGGCCAGCCGGGCTTGATGTCGCGCTTGGTGACTTCCGACGCGCCCTTGCGGCTTTCGAAGCAGACGGTTTCCTGCGGCGGCTGCGCCGCGGGTGCCTGCGCCGCCGCAGCCTTTTGGTCCTGCGCCAGTGCGGAAGTCATCATCCCGCAGCAGAAGGCGAGGATCATCGTGTGGAATGCAAGTTTTTTCATGGTCGTCATCTCACTTCGCCGCGACGGCCTGGCTGCCGTACTTGATATCGCCCAGCATGATGCCGATGGCGCCCTTGAGCAGAATGGTCAGGATGAAGAAACCGAAGGCCCAGATGCCCAGCACCATCAGCCACTCGACGAAGCTCGGGTGGTACTCGGTGACTTCGCCGATCGGCGAGGGGATGTAGCCGGGGACGATCAGGCCCATGCCCTTCTCGATCCAGATGCCGGCAAAGGCCATCACGCAGGGGATTTGCAGCTTGTTGAAGTCATTGCGGAACGACGGCATGAAGAACATCACGAACGCGCATATCATCAGCACCACCGAACTCCAGAACCACGGCACCAGCCCGGTGAGGCCGTGCAGGCCGAACATCAGGTAGTAGAGGCCGTTGGCATGCTCGGTGCGGGCGTAGAGCTCGACCACGACTTCCGACAGGGTCAGGAAGATGGCGATGCCCAGGCAGAACTGGACGATCGTGGTGAGCAGCTTGATCGCGCTGTCATCGACCCAGAACCTGGTGTTCTTGCGGATGACCAGGAAGATCAGGATGATCAGTGCCGGGCCGGCCGCGA
Organism: Lentimicrobiaceae bacterium; assembly: GCA_023227965.1. NCBI lineage: Bacteria > Pseudomonadati > Bacteroidota > Bacteroidia > Bacteroidales > Lentimicrobiaceae > Lentimicrobiaceae bacterium. Next base: position 1,327 of record JALOCA010000065.1, read on the forward strand.
AGGCGGTGGCGATGAAGCGGATCGGCATCATGCTGTGGAACCACATCGGGCGCGCCGGGTTGTTGGCCATCAGGAAAGCCGTCACGGTGTGGATCGACAGCGCCCAGGCAATGGCGACATAAACCAGGGGGATGAACCATTTCCTGTTGATCGGGTTGCCGGTGTACTTGCACCACAGGTAGTAGAAGCCGCAGATGAAGTTGAGGATCAGGTAGCCGTTGAGCACCATCACGTCCCAGCCCAGCATCGAGGAGAAACTGTAGATGCCCCAGGGCGGAATCATGTGCCACAGGCGGTCGGGCCGGCCCATGTGGGCGAAGACAAACACCATCACCATGATCACCGCCGAGATGGCCAGCATCTCGCCCAGCACGGCCACCTTGTGCATGCCTTCGTGATGATAGACGTAGGCCGGGAAGACGATGGTCACCGCCCCGGCCGCCACGCCCACCAGGAACACCAGGTTGGCCAGGTACAGGCCGTCGCTGATCTGGCTGGTCATGCCGGTGACGATCAGGCCGTCGGTGTTCTGCAGGTAGAACACGTAGAGCATGGCGAGGATGAAGGCGGAAAGAACGCCCATCCAGGCGTAGAACTTGGTGCCGCCCTTGAGGATGTAGCGGGTGTAGTCGGTAGTGAAGCTGATCAGTTGTTGCACGGCCGGCTCCTCAATCGTAGAAGTAGAAGAATTTCGGGAAGGTGTTGAGTTCCGCCTTGAGGCGGAACACGTTCTTCCGGGCCAGGATCAGGCTCACTTCGCTTTCCGGGTCGAGCAGGTTGCCGAACTTGCGGGCGCCGACCGGGCAGACCTCGACGCAGGCCGGATAGCGGTCGTGGCGGGTGCGTTGCAGGCACCAGTGGCACTTCTCGACGACGCCGCGCATGCGCGGACGGTTGCCCAGATAATGCGTGACCGGGTTCATCTCTTGCTTCGGCAGCACCGGCGTGGTGAGGTTGAAGCGGCGCGCCCAGTAGGGGCAGGCGTTCATGCACATCTTGCAGCCGATACACCAGTTGTAGTCGATCACCACCGGGCCGTCGGCCTCGCGGTAGGTCGTGCGCACCGGGCAGACCTTGACGCAGGGCGGCTTCTCGCACTGCATGCAGGCGATCGGCATGTAGGTGGCGTCCTTTTCCGGAACGGCCTCGGGGTTGTAGTGGTACTGGCCTTCCAGCACCTGGCCGGCCGGGGTGTAGGCGTTGCCGCCGACCTGGATGCCGAGGCCCTCGGGATAGCCGTGATTCATCTTGTCCTTGGAGAACTCGCCGCGCTCCATGCGCAGCACCTGGATCCACTCGATCTTTTCCCCGGGCCGCGTGCCGCGCGACTGGTTGTTCTCCTCGACGCAGGCGTGGACGCAGCGGCGGCAGCCGATGCACTTCCTGACGTTCAGGGCGTAGCCCATGAGCACGCCCGGCTGCGGCCCCGTGGTATCGACGCTGACCTTCTTGCCGTACTCGGACGAGTAGCGCCGTTCAAGCCGGGTGCGGGCCTCGGCTTTTTCCTCGTCCGTCATCAGGCGGTAGTTCTTCTGGAAATGCTCGGCCCACTCGGTGGAGGCCTTGGCATCGTCGGACATCGTCATCAGCGCCGCAGAACCCATCAGCGCAGACACGCTGAGCATTCCGCCGCCTTTCAGGAAATCGCGGCGCGAGGTCGTCAGGCCAGGTGCGGAGGGGTCTGCCGACGCGGGTTGCGCAGCACATTCGGATGACCGCTCCCGGTCGGGATCGGCAGCAGGTTTCTCGTTAAGGGCCAAAATTATTCTCCAAGACAGGGAAATAAGCGTAGTCGAGTCTTCAATGGACGAAGAAGCTGTCGTCGGCCCGCAAACCAATCGAAACCGATGGCAGCTGAGCCCATAAGACAACAGGCGGTCGACTATTTATGGCTATCCTATTATTTGGGGACAAGAGTGTCTTGATATGAATCAAGTTCACTAAACTTCGGGTAGATGATCGGTCGTTAACTACGCGTTTTTGCCGGCCATCGCCGACCATTGCCGCGATCGCAGCGCTGCCGCGCTGCAAGCGGTCGCTGCCTAGGCCGGCAAGGGCAGGCCGGAGCGCTGCAGCGCCAGACTGATCTCCGGCGCGCGGCGCAGTTCGCGTATCTCGCCATAGAGCGTCGCCGCTTCGGGATAGCTGCGTCGCATCATGCCGAGCCACTGCTTGAGGCGGCCGGGCGACTGGTGGGGCGGCAGCTTCTGCTGCACCCGCTGCCAGAATTCCGCGATCATGGTTTGCAGTTGTTCCCAATCGCCTGCGTCAGGGTGTTCCGTCCGGCCCTCGCGGATGCGCCGCGCCAGCAGCGGGTCGGCGACCGCGCCGCGGCCCAGCATGACGTCGGCGCAGCCGGTGGCGGCGCAGATATTGAGGTAGTCGGCGACCTTCCACACCTCGCCGTTGGCGATGATCGGCAGCTTCACCGCCTCGCGGATGCGCGCCACCCATTCCCAGCGAACCAGCGGCCGGTAGCCGTCGGCCTTGGTGCGGGCATGCACCACCAGTTCCTGCATGCCGCCGGCCTCCAGCGCCAGCGCGCAATCAAGCGCGCGGCCGGTGTCCTCGATGCCGAGGCGCATCTTGGCGGTGACCGGAATCGCCGGCGGTACGGCCGCGCGCACCGCAGTGGCGATGCTGCGCAACAACTCCGGCTCGTCGAGCAACGCCGCGCCGCCGCGATTGCGATTCACCAGCGGCGTCGGGCAGCCGAAGTTCAGGTCGATGCCGGCCGGATCGAGCAGCGCGAGGTGCGCGGCGTTCTGCGCCAGCATCGCCGGGTCCGAGCCGAGCAGCTGGATGCGCACCGGCGTGCCGCTTGCCGTGCGCGAGCCGTGCTTCAGCTCGGGGGAGAAGCGCGTGTAGCAGGAGTGCGGCAGCACGGTGGTGGTGACGCGCACGAACTCGGTGACGCACCAGTCGTAGCCGCCGGCCGAAGTCAGCACCGCGCGCAGCACATCGTCGGCGAGACCTTCCATCGGGGCGAGGACGAGTTTGCCCAATGCGCGGCTCATCGCCGTTGCCTGCCCGCGAAGCGGAATCCCAGGCACGCAGAGCGAGCCGGCGCCGACATTCTCAATGTCAATGCGCGACCGGAAGGATGCTGATCTGCCGGCCCTTCTTCAGCTTGCCGATGACGTGCATTTCGCACTTCTTGCAGTCGAAGCGCAGGGTGAGCTTTTCCTTGCCATTGACCAGCGTCATCGGGTCGGGGCGGATGCCCTTCACTTCCTTCGGGCAGAGGTTGTAGCTGTGGCGCAGGCAGTGGCGCGTGATCATCAGCGAGACCTCGCCCTTTTCGGCGTTGGTCTCGTAGGCCTCGGCGATCACGGTCACGCCGTGCTTTTCATAGAAGGTGCGGGCCGCGCTGTTGAGCACGTTGGCCAGATAGCTCAGTTCGTTTTCCGGAAAACTCGGCGCTGGTAAGACGGCGATTCGGCGCGACGGACGCTCGCAGGCGGCGACGCGCGCGGCTTCGAGGGCGGCGACGGCATCGCGGCGCAGGCCGTTTATCGCCGAGGCTGGCAGGAACCAGGGCTGGGAGAGGTCGAGCGAAATCTCTCGCGCCTCGAAGATCGTGTTGCCCAGCTTGCCGAGGTTCTCGCGCAGGCCGGCGAAGGCGCGCTCGGCGTTCTTCGCGAGCTCATGGGCGTGGGGCAGGGCGGCGCTCGCCGCGATGCCGTCTTCATCGGTCAGCGTCAGCGCGAAGCCGTCCGCTGTTTCGCCCAACTGCAAGTGCACATCGATGCGCCGTTCGGCGGATTTCTTCTCCAGCGCGCGCTCGAATTCCTGGTCGCGGTTGCGGTAGAGCGCGGTGCCGACGGCGATATCGTCCGGCATTTCGTTGGGGAACAGGCGCGCGCCGTCGGCGCGGTTGATGCGCAGGCCGACCAGCTCGCGGTGGCTGTCGTAATAGCTGAGGCCGTCGCCGTTGTGCAGCGGCGCGCTGGTTTCCGCCTCGAACCAGTCCGGCCCGATGCGCGTGACCTCGCCGACCAGTTCGCCGGAGAACTTCGGCGTATCGAAGGCGCCGATGTCGGGCTTGCGCTCATTGACGAAGTAATCCGTGGCGCCGCGGTTGAAGGTCTTTTCCGGGCGCGGCGTGAATGCGTAAGTACAGCGCCCCGACGAAGCGCGCCGGTAGCCGGGCGAGCGCTCGAGGAATTCGTCGAGCAGCGTGCGGTAGTGCGCCGTGATGTTCTTGACGTAGGAAAGGTCCTTCAGCCGCCCCTCGATCTTGAAGGAACGGATGCCGGCCTCGATCAGCGCGCGCAGGTTGGCGCTCTGGTCGTTGTCCTTCATCGACAGCAGGTGCTTGTCGTGGGCGACGATGCGGCCGGCCTCGTCTTCCAGCGTGTAGGGCAGGCGGCAGGCCTGCGAGCATTCGCCGCGATTGGCGCTGCGCCCGGTGTGGGCGTGGCTGATGTAGCACTGGCCGCTGTAGGCCACGCACAGCGCGCCGTGGATGAAGAATTCGAGCGTTGCCGGCGTTGCCTGCCCGCGAAGCGGATTCCCAGGCACGCAGAGCGGAGCAGCGCCGACTCTCAGCCCCTCGTCGATCTTCGCGATCTCCTTCAGCGTCAGTTCCCGCGCCAGCACGATCTGCGAGAAGCCGACGTCCTGCAGGAAGCGCGCCTTGGCCGGCGTGCGGATGTCGGTCTGCGTGCTCGCGTGCAACTGGATCGGCGGCAGGTCGAGTTCGAGCAGGCCCATGTCCTGCACGATCAGCGCATCGGCGCCCGCCTCGTAGAACTGCCAGACCAGGCGCCGCGCTTCGTCCAGCTCGTCGTCGCGCAGGATGGTGTTCAGCGTGACGAACACCTTGGCGTGATAGCGGCGCGCGTGGGCCGCCAGCCGCTCGATGTCCGCGATGCTGTTGCCGGCATTGGCCCGCGCGCCGAAGGCCGGCCCGCCGATATACACCGCGTCGGCGCCATGCGTAATCGCCTCGATGCCGAAATCGGCATTCTTGGCGGGGGCGAGCAGTTCGAGGACGGGGGAAGTCATTTCCCGGCCACCAGCATCGCCGCGCTCAAGGGACTCATGGCTTCGATGTCCTCCGCCAGTCGGAAGCTTTCGTCACCGGGATAGACGACCAGCTTGCGCGCCGGATTCAGGTCGGCGCATGCCGCATGAAAACCGCGCTCCAGTTTCGGCGTGAGGCTGCGCTTGATTTCGATGGCCCACAGCTTGCCGTCGGGCCACGCCAGCAGCAGGTCGATTTCGGCGCCGGCGCTGCTGCGGTAAAAATGGCCCTGCACCCCTTCCGGCGCACAGGCCAGCAGGTTCTCGATGACGAAACATTCCCAGCTTTGTCCGACCACGGGGTGGGACAGCAGCGTTTCCTTGTCGGCGATGCCGAGCAGGGCGTGGACCAGGCCGCTGTCGCGCACATACACCTTGGGCGATTTCACCAAACGCTTGCCCAGGTTGGCGTGCCAGGGCGGCAGGCGGCGCACCAGCAGCAGGTCGACCAGCAGGTCGAGGTAGGCCGCAGCGGTTTTCGCATCCACCCCGAGATTGCGGGCGAACTGGGCGGTATTCAGCAAGCCGCCCTGATGGTGGGCCAGCATGCCCCAGAATCGGCGCAGGGTTTCGGCGGCGATGCGCGGGCCGAATTGGGGAATGTCGCGCTCCAGGTAGCTGCGGATGAAGTCCTGCCGCCAGCGCAGGCTGCGCGCCGCGCTCGACGCCAGCAGGCTTTCCGGAAAGCCGCCGCGCACCCAGAGTTCATCGGCCGGCAGATGGCGCGTTTCGATCAGGTTGAAAGGGGCCAACTCCAGGTAGGCGATGCGTCCCGCGAGGGTTTCGCCGGATTGCTTGAGAAGATCGAGCGATGCCGAACCCAGCAGCAGGAAGCGGCCTGTCTTTTTCCCCGCGCGGCGACCCTTGTCGATCAATCCGCGCAGGACCGGAAACAGGCCGGGGGCGCGATGCACTTCGTCGAGGATGACCAGTTGGTCGGCGTGATCGGCCAGGTAAAGTTCGGCTTGGGCCAGTTTGCTGCGGTCCTGTTCCGATTCGAGATCGAGATAGAGCGAAGGCCGACCGCTCGCCTTGGCTACGTCCAGCGCCAGCGTGGTCTTGCCGGCCTGGCGCGGGCCGAGCAGCGCCACGGCCGGCGAATTGGCCAGCGCATCGATCAGGAATGGGGTGAGTGAGCGGGAAATCATCATTGCAATTATGGAGTATCGTTCCCGTAATTGCAAGGTTGTTGCTCGGGGTTGCCGAACTTCCGCCCAGGTGCGTCGCCTTCCGCCCGGCACCCGGGTCGCCTATCATTGCTCAAACCGCAACCGTGTCCGCTCGATCAGACTGCAATGAAAACTCTCGGCATCCGTTGGCTTGTTTTGGCCCTGATCCTGCAGGGCTGCGCCGGCGTGCCTGCCGAGCCGCCGAAGATCGAGCGCATCAGCGCCGAACAGATGGAGGCGATCCTGCCGCAGCCGGTCGCGGCCATGCCGCTGGAACAGATCGTGGCGCTGTCGAACCTGGGCATCCCCGCCGAAGAACTCATCGGCCGCATCACAACTTCGGGTTCGCGCTACCGCCTGTCGGGAACCCAGATCACCGAGCTGGCAAAGCAGGGCGTGCCGCTCGCGGTGCTCGACCACATGGTCGCCGCCGAACGCAGCTTCATCTTCGACGGCATGGCCGCCGACGCCAATAAGCGCGAGCAGGCCTGTCGCGACCGGATCGAGCATGAAGTCCGCGTCTGCCGCAGCCAGATGATGAGCCCGATGTGGTACCCCGGCCCGCACCCCTTCGGCCACTGTTTCCCGATGGCGCCCGGTTCGCCGTTCTGGCATTGCATGTGAGGTTGCAGCGCGGGCTGCGTTGCCTAAAAGTCGGCGCTGGCGGGACGGTGCCGGCCGCCCCGGGAACACGATCGATGCCGACCCGATTGGACTATTTCGGCGATCCGTCCCGGCAGCGCACGGGATGGGTAAGAACCAGCTGAGCGATTGGATAGCTTTTCTGCGGATCGAAGCATCCACCCGAATGCCGCAGGGCATCGAAGGTTTCTCCCTCCTTGGCTCTGGGGTGGCCGTACGGCACGGTCGTGAGTTCCATGTGGACGATCGCGCAGGCTCGGCCGATCCGCCTGCAGCCTCCCGCCACGCCACTGTCGCCCAGGGTGCCGATCTTCTGGCCACGCCTGACGGTCTGCCCGGGGCTTACGACGACGTCCTGAAAATGGCAATAGACGGTATACCGGTCGAATTGCGCATGGTGAATGGCTACGGTGTTTCCGCAAGTCTCCGGATTGGCGCCGACATGGGTGACGACCGTTCCGTCGGCCGGCGCGATAACGTCCTCGCCGAAAGGTCCCGTGAAATCGACGCCGGAATGCGGCACCTGCCAGTTTGGAAACGGGCCGCAACAGCCACCGCTCGATTCGTAGGTGGAGGCCACCGGCGAGCTCATCTGCGCGCAACCCGCAAGCAGCACCAGCAAGCACGCGCATGTCCATCCGCGCACGACCCCTGGCGACGAATTCACGGAGTTCATAGGGGTCGGAGTCATTTCACTTTTCTCCCGCGTGCATATCTGAACTTTCTCCTCAATAAGGCAAATGACTCTGACCCCTATCGCT
>JALOCA010000066.1 GCA_023227965.1 Lentimicrobiaceae bacterium
AAGTTCCCAAAAATGTTGATGTCATCAAATGTGTAGGCTCACGCGACGAAGCCAAGGGCATCGAATTCTGTTCTAAGATATGCTGCATGTACACCGCCAAGCATGCCATGCTACTGCATCACAAAGTTCACGATTCAAAAGCTTATGTTTTCTATATGGATATTCGTGCGGCAGGTAAGGGTTATGAGGAATTTGTAAAACGCGCCCAGGTGGAAACCGGCGTTACCTACCTTCGTGGAAGGGTTTCAAAAATTTATCAGAAAGGGAAAAAACTTATTGTCAGAGGAGAAGACGCTCAGATTGGTCAGGTCGTTGAGGTAGAAGCCGACATGGTGGTTTTGGCAACAGCCGTTCTGCCTCAGTTGGATAATCCCGAACTTGCCCGTTTGCTTGGTATTTCTTACGATAAATACGGTTTCCTTTCGGAAGCTCATCCTAAATTACGTCCCGTAGAAACTGCCAAAGCAGGCATTTACCTTGCAGGATGTGCCCAGGCACCTAAAGACATTCCCGACACCGTTTCGCAGGCTTCGGCTTGTGCTGCCAAAGTGTGCGGACTTTTTTCAGGCGACACCCTGAAAAAAGACCCGATGATTTCGCACATCATTAAAGACAATTGCACCGGCTGTCAGAACTGCATAAGGGTATGCCCTTACGGAGCAATTGTTACTGAAGAAATCCCATTGGGTCATGGCTCAAAGGAAATGCGTACCGTTGCCAAAGTGAACGAAGGAGTTTGCCAGGGCTGCGGTTCCTGCGTAGCCATCTGCAGAAGCTTTGCCGCTACTCTTTCTGGATTTAACGATAAACAAATCATTAATACGATACTTTCGATATGAGCGAAATAAAAGAACAATTAGTAAGCGCTGAAAAACCCGCAATTACCGCTCCCGAAGGATGGGAACCAGTCATCATTGGCATTCTTTGCAACTGGTGCTCGTATGCAGGTAGCGACCTTACCGGAACATCACGACTTCAATATCCACCTAACATCAGGATCATTCGTGTACCATGTTCCTCAAGAGTTGACCCATGGTTTATCATCAAATCATTGCAAACTGTCGCCGACGGAGTGCTTATTTCTGGATGCCATCCAGGCGATTGCCATTACATCGCAGGTAACTATTATGCCCGCCGCCGTTTCCTCGTTACAAAAAAACTGCTCAATTTCGTAGGTTATCACGAAAACAGGATTCAGTTTTCATGGGTTTCGGCTGCCGAAGGTCCAAAATTTGCCAAAGTAGTGGAAAAAGTTACCGCTGACATTAAGAAACTCGGACCCCTTCACCAATATAAAAAGGAGGATATTCGCTGATGAACTACACTAAACAAATACAAGAAATCGCCACAAGGCTTTTTTCTGAAAACAAAATTGACGTTTTCGTAGGCTATCGCAAAAATACCTACGGCGACAACCAGGTTCCTGTGCTAATCAACAGTGCAGAGGAGGTTTCTAAACTGATGATGGATGAAAAATCCTCTTTTAACCTTACCAATTATTTGAAATACGAACATACCCGCAACAAACGCGTGGGACTGATTGTGAAAGGTTGCGACAGCCGTGCACTTAACCTTCTCATCACCGAAAACCAGGTGAAGCGCGAAAACCTGTACATCATTGGAATCTGCTGCGAGGGCGTTGTTGACGAAAAAGGTGAAATTGCCGGTAATTGCACCGAATGCGTGATGCCAAATGCCGTTGTTTATGACGAATTGCTCGGCAGCCCACAACCCGTTCGCGAATACAAACCCAATGCCGAGGTAATAGAATTAGCCGCCAAAAGCCTTGAAGAACGTGCAGCTACCTTTGAAGAAATTTTCAGCAACTGCATACGCTGCAATGCCTGCCGCCATTCGTGCCCAATGTGTTACTGTGCCAAATGTTGCATTGATCAGGAAACTTCAGCTTTGTTCAACGGAGCCAATACCTTGCCCAATGCTACCCACGCATTGCTTACATGGAGCTTGCACCTCGCCGGACGCTGCGTTGATTGCCGCAACTGCGAAAAAGCCTGTCCCATGCATCTGCCCTTGCATCTGCTTCACAAACAAAACGAAATGGTTATCTACGAAAACTTTCAGCAACACCTTAGTGGGATAGAAGAAAAAGACCCCGGCGCATTTTATAAATACAGCCTGAACGACCCTGATGATTTTATAATGTAAAACCCCATACGGGAGTTTGTAAAATTAAGACTATGAGCTATCAAATATATCAAACAGATAAAGCCGGACTGGCACAGTTCTACGAAAACATCATCGGTAAGAACGAAACCTATGCCCCGGTACTGAATTTTGAGAAATACGAATACAAAAAGGTTAGTAAACTTGCCGATTGCAATCCGGAATCGCCCATTGTGCTTACCATGAGCATGAAGCCTTTATTTTTTCCAAAAAACTCAGCTATCCTGAAATACAAGGAAAGTAGTGAAGGCACCGAAATAATTCCTGATGCTGAAGATGACCTGGCAAAAAAAAGAGTTGTTTTAGGTGTGAAACATTGCGATGCGCGGGCTTTGCAGGTACTCGACAAAGTATATCAATGGGACTACCACGACGAAGATTACCGCAAACGTCGCGAAAATACTCTCATCATTTCCACACGTTGCGAAAAAGCCGGTGCACATTGCTTCTGTACCTCGTTGGACTATGATGTGGAAAACTCGGATGCTTACGATGTGATGGTGGTGAAAGCTGCCGACGGCAATTATTACCTCCAGGCGCATACCGACAAAGGTGATGCCTTTTTGAAAGAAAACACCGGCAAACTCGCAGCCAACGATGGTATCGAAAAGATTAAAGAACAATATACTGCCTTTGCTGCTTCTTTTGCATTAAAAATGAACTACGAAGAGGTAAGCAAACGCTTAAACGAACAGTTTGATTCGTCGGAGTTTGAAAATGCCACCAGCAACTGCATCAGTTGCAACACCTGTAGCTTCATTTGCCCTACCTGCCATTGCTTCAAAATTTCTGATGAAAAAATCAAGGATAAAGGAATACGCTACAAGGCTTACGATTCGTGCAACTCGCCATACTTTACCCTGATGGCTGGCGGGCACAATCCACGCCCGGTAAAATATCGTCGCTGGCGCCAGCGTGCAATGCACAAGTTTGTGTATTACAAAGAACGTTTCGATGTAAACCTTTGCGTAGGTTGCGGCAAATGTGCCATCTCATGCCCCGTAAATATCCACATTTTTGATGTAGTGAACCAGGTAGCCAACAAAGCCTGATAAAGAAAGAAAATTATGGAACAACTTTTAGTACCAATGCTTTGCCGGGTAGAAAAAGTCATCAGCGAAACACCTGACGTAAATACTTTCCGCCTGAGAATAAAAGACGAAAACCAGCTTCAGCAGTTTAACTGGAGACCAGGTCAGTTTGTAGAATTTTCCCTTTTGGGCTATGGTGAATGCACCTTTTGTATTGCATCTTCTCCTACCCGAAAAGGAACTTTCGATTGCTCTATCAAAAAAGCCGGTAGCGTTACTGCCGACATTCACAGTCTGATTGAAGAAGGCATGGATGTTGGCATCCGCGGACCTTTCGGCAACTGGTTTCCTTACGATGAAATGAAAGGCAAGAACCTCCTTTTTATAGGCGGTGGTATCGGATTGGCTCCTTTGCGTTCGCTCATTCAATATTGCATTGATAACCGCGGCGATTATAAAGATATAACTATACTGTACGGCGCACGTAGCAGCGCAGATTTAGTTTATAAAGAAGAACTCAAGGAATGGCAAGCCAATCCTTCTATAAAACTTGTTCTTACCATTGACCGACCCGAAGACAATTGGAACGACAACGTAGGCGTGGTTCCAAAAATCTTGGAGGAAGTAGTGAAACCTTCTATCGAAAACACTAAGGTAATCACCTGCGGTCCTCCAATTATGATAAAATATACACTACTGTCGCTCGACAAGCTGGGGTTTGAACCTAAAAATGTTATTACAACTCTCGAAATGAAGATGCAGTGCGGACTTGGCAAATGCGGTCGTTGCAACATTGGTCATACCTATGTTTGCAAAGACGGTCCTGTTTTTACTTATGAACAGTTAAAGGCTTTGCCTGACGAGTTTTAACAGACTCCCTGCTTATGGGTACAATAAACCAAAATTTATTATAAAATACAAGTAATTGGTTCTTTTAGAGTCGGCGTTGCTTCTTTTAGAGTCGGCGTCCCTTCTTTTAGAAGCAATGTTGGGTCTTTTTTATAGAATGTTCCTTCGAAAAGAAGGAACATTGGGTCAGAAAGAAGGAACTTCCCTTCTTTTTGAGAGATCATTCCCTCTTTTAGAACCATTAACCCCTCTAAAAGAAGGAATGATGGCTCTTTTTTATTCAACGCCGACTCTTTTAGAAGCAAACGCATTTCTTTTTTAAGTAAAATAGACTTGCTAACCATTGAAACCTGCAAAGAAAGTGAGAAGCACCATGCTGTTACCTTACAGGGAGTATTAAAAACCCCGGTTCATCTGGAAAAAAGAACCGGAGATAGCACAATATATGGGTGCATTTAATAAATTTGCAGCATTATTTATAATAACATTCCGGAGGTATGAAAGAATACAAAAATTTATTCTTTTACCTTATAACCCTGCTCGTCTTTGCAGTGGCGATGTATTTCATTATCCACATGGGCGAAATGCTGCAAACAGCAAACACGGCTTCTGCAACAGGTATAACAGTATCCGGAAGTAATATTTACGGCTTTTTAAAATCTCTGAACGAAAACCTTCACCATCCCATTGCACTTCTCTTGCTGCAGATTATTGCTATAATTATTGTGGCACGTATTTTCAGTATTATTTTTAAAAAAATAGGTCAGCCGAGCGTAATCGGTGAGATAGTTGCCGGTATTGTACTTGGACCTTCGGTGATGGGATACCTGTTTCCGGGTATTTCGGCATTTCTTTTTCCGGAAGAGTCGTTTAACAACCTGCAGTTATTAAGCCAGGTTGGGCTGATACTGTTCATGTTTGTAGTGGGAATGGAAGTTGATTTTACCGTTCTTAAAACTAAGGCAAAAGATGCGTTGCTCATAAGCCATGCAAGTATTATTTTCCCTTTTCTGCTTGGGGTAGGGCTGGCATATTTTTTATATGGTACATATGCCCCCGGGCAGGTATCGTTTCTGTCGTTTGCATTATTTTTAGGCATAGCCATGAGTATAACTGCGTTTCCGGTATTGGCAAGGGTAATACAGGAAAAGGGGTTACAGCATACCCGTCTGGGGACTATCGCCATAACGGCAGCCGCTATCGATGATGTAACTGCATGGTGTATATTGGCGGCTGTAGTGGTAATTGCCAAAGCCGGTTCGTTCCATTCTGCCTTAGTTACCATTTCGCTTGCCCTGGTTTATCTTTTTTTAATGATTAAAGTGATAAAACCTTACCTGAAAAAGATAAGCGGAATTTTTTCTACCCGCGAAACCATGCACAAATGGATAGTTGCCTTAGTATTTATTATCTTACTGGTATCGGCTTATTTTGCTGAAATTATTGGTATTCATACGCTGTTTGGTGCTTTTTTGGCGGGAGTAATTATGCCTGCTGAGATAAATTTCCGGAAAACCATCATCGAAAAAGTGGAAGATGTAAGTCTTGTGCTACTTCTTCCTTTGTTTTTTGTGCTTACCGGTTTGCAAACCCAAATCGGATTATTGAGTAGTACTACCCATTGGTTAGTATTTGGACTTGTTTTTCTAATAGCCATCACCGGAAAATTTGCCGGAAGTACTTTAGCCGCCCGGTTTACCGGACAGAACTGGCACGACAGCCTTTCGTTGGGTGCCTTAATGAATACAAGGGGACTTATGGAGCTTGTTGTGCTTACCATAGGGTACAATATGGGCATCCTTCCACCAGTGATTTTCACTATGTTGGTGCTAATGGCTATCCTTACTACTTTTATGACAGCACCTTCCCTGTACATTATTCATAGGCTTTTTCCTGAACATAAAACGGAAACGGTGGAAGTGGATTCAAACAGGCTGAGCCGGATATTAATTTCGTTTGGACCGGTGCGGAGTGGAATAAAATTGTTAAGAATTGCCGGAGAACTTATTGATAAAACCAATGAATATGCGGTGATTACAGCACTGCACCTGACTTCCGGAACGGATGTCAATCCTTTAAAAACAGTCGAATTTGAAGATGAGAGTTTCAACCCTGTACGGGAAGAAGCCGGAAAACTGGGCATTAAATTAAAAACAAAATACCAGGTAACGGATAATGTTTCGAAAGAAGTGTTCAGAAAGGTTATAAGTAGCAAATGCGACCTGTTGCTTATCGGAGCCGGGAAATCACCTTACAGGGGTACGCTGATTGGCAGTTTGCTGAAAAGCATCAAAACCTTTAACCCTGTTTTCTTGTTTGAATGGCTTGTAAAGAAGAGCCATCCCGAACAGTATCTGATTCACGAAAAAGCACGTTATATACTCGATAACGCTCCCTGTTCGGTGGGTGTATTCATTGATGCCAATTTTATACAGGCAAAACGTATTCTGCTTCCGGTTTTGCATACTTCCGACATTGCCATGTTACCCTTTTATAACCATTTGATTTCGCACGATAAGCAGGAAATAGTTTTGATAGATGCTGTAAACCTTTCGGGTGATTATTCTGTGTTTGCTACCATTAAAGAAAATAACAATGTTAAAATGCTTGACATCGAGGATTTCAAGCCTGAGTTACTATCTCATTTTCAACTGATACTTCTCAGTTATGAAAGCTGGAAACTTATTGTAAAATATCACAAAAACTGGCTGGATTTATTACCCTCTACTTTGATTATTAAACCAAAATAAATTTCTCTAATTCAAAAAAACAGAACGCGGATTTTCATGGTTTAAGCGGATAAATGCTGATAATAATATAAACATATTTAAAACTGATTTTATTCATGCAAGCATGAATGATAAGAACGGATATGTTTGAAAATTATTCCGACTTGTTAGAGTCTGTCCCAATATCCGGATTGTACGGATTGTGCAGATTGATAAGATTGAATACCATTCATAGCTTTTTATTGCTTTAGTTTTTCTGACCCTTCCCATCCGGCATTCTCCTAATTTTCAGGGTTACTGCGCCCTCCCCTAAAATTAGGGGAGGGTTCGGGTGGGGTCCTATTGTCTCGCCCTGAAATAAGTTTATAAAAAATGTCTTGGTAAGGCAACTATGAGGCATTGATTTTCAAAACCCGTCCGTTACATCCGGATTGTACAGATTGTACGGATTGTGCGGATTGAATGTCATTCATAGCTTTTTATTGCTTTAGTTTTCTGACCCTTCCCATCCGGCATTCTCCTAATTTTCAGGGTTACTGCGCCCTCCCCTAAAATTAGGGGAGGGTTCGGGTGGGGTCAAGCTGTCTTGTTCTGAAATAGGTTTACTTTTTATCTTTTTATTGCTCCAAGCTCCCAACTCACAGCTGTTTTACCACCTTACACTTCCCTATCGTTTCACCATTCCTTACTAAGCGTACCAGGTACATCCCCGGCGGATAGACGGAAGCATTAATCTCTATCAGATTACCTTCCTTTGGAACCGGCATTTGCAGCAGACAACTGCCTCCCATGTCATAGAGCATTAGCATAGCTCCCTGCCGCCACTGGTAAAGCACATGGCTGGTACTTATGCTGCCATGCTTGCTGTTGCTTACGATGTATTGCGGAAGCTCTATGGTAAAACTAATAATAGCCGGATTAGGATACACCTTCAGTT
>JALOCA010000067.1 GCA_023227965.1 Lentimicrobiaceae bacterium
GTCGGGTTTATTCCTTCACTGCTTGCTCCTCAGCAGAGCCTGTGTCCGTTTATCCCGACAAACAAATGTACTAAAAGTTTACTTGACACAGTTCGTTGTACACTCCCTCCAGCGGACACCCCAAGTAGAGCTGCGTACTACCCAAATAGACTTTATACCGGCACAAATTGACTTGCGGACGCCCCGAATAGAGCTGCGTACTATCCGAATTGACTTGCGTACTACCCAAATAGACTTTATACCGGCATGAATTGACTTGCGGACACTCCGAGTAGAGCTGCGTACTATCCGAATAGACTTGCGTACTACCCAAATAGACTTTATACCGGCATGAATTGACTTGCGTACACCCCGAGTAGAGCTGCGTACTATCCGAGTAGACTTGCGTACTACCCAAATAGACTTTATACCGGCACGAATAGATTTGCGAACCATACAATAAAAATTGCGTACGCCCCGGATGGTGCAAATATTTTTAAATGCCGGCAGGTTATTCTGATGCTGGCAGGTTTGCTGTGGGTTCTTCTTTGTTGCCATTACCCTGTGAAGCTGATAACTGTTTAAGGATACGGCTGTACGAAAACTTCTCAATAAACAATTTGTCATCTGCAAACAAACGGCTAACGATACGACAAATGCTGATAACTTCGGAATAAATGGCATTAAATTCGGTAACAGCAGCAGCGGTAACATCTTTGCGACCACCTTTAAGGGTTTCCTGGCTTACGTTAAGGGCTTCCAGTTGGTCGGCATAAGCAAGTATGCTTTCGAGGGTAGCAGCAGCAGTTCCTTTGTTTACAATTTCCTGCTTCAGGTCGGTAAGGAGGTTGGCTTTAAAGCGGAACAACATCTCGATAAGGGCTTCCTGGTTCCTGCTTTGTACTTTTTTAAAGAAATCGGTAAAGCCCAACTGTTTTAAAATTTCTTCGCGGCGAGCTTTGTTGTTTTTAAAATCTTCTTCTACCTGCACTTTTGTCTGCGAAAGTGTTTTTATCACATCAGTTTGCATGCCGATGATAAGTGCGGTGGCAGCACGCAGGTCTTTGGCACTGTCAACACCGAGATATACTTTAAAGGCATCGGCTATTTTTTTTTGCAAATCGGTAAAAAACGGGTCTTTCCATCCGCTGCGTTTTGCAATCAGGCGCTCCTTGTTACTGATGGCAGTTGTAATAATAGTATCGCAGGTAGTAAGCGCACCTGCATCGGAGCCTTTGTAAATTCGTTTCATTGTTACCATAATATTAAATTTTAATGGGTTAATAAACACAAAGGTAATAACAATTTTTTCTGTATTTAACAATGTATTCTGAATTTTTTTCTAATATTTGTATTATAGCCTGAAAATTAAAGATATAAAATTAAACCCCGACATGGTTAAAAAACCTGTAAGTAATGGAAAACAGCTTTTTACAGTATGCAAAATGTCTGCTTCGCAATGCGTAATATTGTTAAAATATTTTCTGGTAATGTATAACATCATCGGTATTGTTGGATAAAAAATAAACATGAAGAAAATTCCGATTAAAAACGATTATAAATTAATATTGCTAAAAGTAATAAACCAATACGTAACATAATTTATTTAAAAATTCTTTTAAATACCATATAACATTTTATCTGTTTTTGTATTAATAAGCGATTTATATTGATTTTTATATTTATGAGACCGATATATACGTTGTAATTCTCCAGAAAGAGCCCCCAGGTTCTTCCGGGAGAAGAAAAATATATAGCTCCTGTGGAATTATCAACACCACTAACAGATTATTTCAAAACAATCAATGATATTACTACGCAAATAATAAAAAAACAAATCCGATATAATAAATACATTTAAAAAAGTTAATTATGAGAACTAAAATCTTTTTTTTCTGTGTGCTTCTTTTTTCGATGTTTTTTGTCGTTGAAAAAGATGCTTTTTCACAGGTAATTCAAATTAATGAGTCTTTTTCGAAAGACACAACACTGACACCCTTCAGCGGGTTTAAACATCTTTATTCTCTTAAAATGAGTGGTTCTGTTCGGTTTTTTAGTGATTCAAGCCTTGTTCGCGTTGTTTTGGCAGACAATTACGGGAATCATTACCTGCTTTACGAAGCTTATCCGCTCATTACTACATCCGATAAATTTGAAATTTCGATGGTAAGTGATGAAACCTGTTACCTGGATGATATCAAGCCCGATTATTTGCGGATTGATATCATTGATGCATTCCTTGGTTTAGATAGTCTTAACCTCGACACCAATTATATAGCCAATATAAAACAGTTGCAGGCGCAGGCGAAATGGAAAAATGATTCAATAAAAATAAGGATCATGAACCAGCGTATCGCTGAAGAAAAAATGTACTGGCGGGCAGGCAGAACCTCTGTTGTGGAACGCAGTTTCCAGGAAAGAGAACAGATGTTCGGGCAGAAGCATAATTTAGCCGGATTTGATTACTACAAAGGAGGGATTTTTGAGTGTATTTGTAGCAAAGATCCTATACCAGTTACTACAGAGATTGTTAATTCATTTGATTGGAGAAACAGACATGGTGCAAATAATCCGAATTCCCCCTATTATGACAGTGATACACATGAAGGCGATTTGAAATCAGGGTGGCTTACAGAAGTACGTAATCAGGGAGATTGTGGTTCATGTTACATTTTTTCAGTTATTGCAGGATTGGAAGCAAGATTAAACATTTATTATAATACACATGATAAAAACACAAAACGGCATTATGATATTGATCTTTCGGAACAACATGTTCTCTCATGTGGTTCAGCATGGGGTTCAGATTTTACATGTAATGGGGGCTTTCCATATGGCGTTGCCAGTTGGTTAGTAAACAATAAAGTTGTAGAGGAAAATTGTTATCCTTATAAATATAGTGATGAACCATGTGATTTATGTGAAAATTATCAATCGGTTAAAAAAGTTGGGATATTGGGTTTTACAAATTTTACTTTCAGTTTATCTGATTTAAAAAAATGGTTAATAACCAATGGACCTTTGCCATGTACCTATAAAACTACAAATATAAATCATAGCATGTTGCTGATAGGTTATGATGATGTCAATATGTATGATACTGTTTATAAAGCAAGTTTTGAAGGTGATAAAGATATTATAATTGATGAAGAAAGCCCTTTGAATGGAACTATAACCTTTATTTTTAAAAATAGTTCAGGTTATAATAATCCTATGAATGAACCATTTTACGTAGTAAGCTGTAACCTTAATGAAGTTACTAATGAAATTAAGTTAAACGGTGCATTATCATTTGAAAACTTTTCGGTAGATGTTCAGTATTCGGATGAAGATGATGATGGATACTATTGGTGGGGAATAGGTCCTATTCCTACAAATATGCCTGCATCTTTCTCAAAACTTGAAGATTGTGACGATAATAATAAAAATGTGGGACCTTATAATCTTGACTCTAATTCCGGTTTACCACTATATCAATGCACCGATAATTGTGGTGAGTTACTGCCAACAATTACTTTAAACGACAGCGAGTATTCTATTGATACTAATTTTCATCTGAATAGTAGTATAATAATACCACAAAATAAAACACTTATTATAAACAGTACGGTATGGATTAACAAAGATGCTTATATTATTGTTCAACCTGGAGGTAAGTTAACTATTACGCCTGACGGAAGACTTACAACTGCTTGTAATGACCTTTGGCAAGGAATAATAGTAGAGGGAACATCTGCAGCACAATCCGAATCCGTCCAGGGACAAGTTGAGTTTACAAGTAATATTTTTAATAAGAGTGGTTCAATAGAAAATGCAATATGTGCCATAACAGCGGAAAATGGTGCTATAATTAAAGCAACCAATGCTAATTTTATAAATAACCGTACATCTGTGTATTTTACAGGTTATACAAATCTGGTTACATTAACTCAATTTACAGAAACTACATTCCAAACCGCCGGAACTTTAATAGACGGAAGCCAGCCGGAGCAGTTTGTTAAACTTGAAGACCTTACCAATTCTACCTGCATAAAATTTGAAGGTTGTGTTTTTACCGAAACCGACGCACTCAGAAAAACGAAGGGTATTTATGCCAACAATGCACGTTTTACCTGCGACCAATATGTTTCGCTGCTCAGCAAGGCTACCTCTTTTAACAATCTTCTGTACGGAATATATGCAACCACCGGTAGTTTTTCATCCGGAAGCCCGTTTACGGCAAACGAATGTGTTTTTGCAGGTAATTTCCGCGGCATATATGCCAGCGCCATTGTCGGCGCACAGATTACTTCCAATACGATGAATGTTCCATTGATTAATTCCAGTTTTGTGCCGGAAGATGGATATTCTTCTTATGGTATGTATCTGGATGGTTGTAATACTTACCATATAGAAAATAATGCTGTTGATGGAGCCCTCAATGATGAAGACCAGGTACCCGAATATGTAAAAAGCTGTGGTGCCTACATCAAAAATTCCGGTGCCAATGCCAATGAGGTTTACCGAAATACCTTCAGCGGTCTGCATTGTGGTATTGCCACCTTTGGTACTAACCGCAATGGCACCAACGAAGGATTGTGCATAAAGTGTAATACCTTTAGCCAAAATATTACCGACATAGGCGTTTACAGGGGAAGCCTTACCCTTACCACCAATATTGGTATTAAATACGACCAGGGAGTTTATAACACCACTGCAACCAGTTTTTCTGCCGGTAATATTTTTTCCTCCTCCTCCTTGTCTATCCACGAATGGGACATTGATAATACCTATTCCAATGCAGTTAGATATAACCACCATTATCTTGAGCCAGGTCTTCCAAAAATTCAGCCGGATGTAAATAAATGTTCCTCCAATATTACGATACATCAAAACCTTTTGTCATATTATACATCCTCCAGTTGTCCGGATGCATTGGATAATCTGAAAAGCAGCCCGCTTATTTCTTCCCTGAAGGAGCAAATGGTTATGGCAAATGCAAAAGCCGACAGCATAGCCGGCAGGTTGCTGCTGCTTACCGATGGAGGAAACACCGAAGCACTTGCCGAAGAAGTAACCTATAGTATTCCACCGGAAGCCTGGGATACCTATGCCAGCCTGCTTGGCAAATCGCCCTACCTGAGTGATACCGTAATGAAGATTGCAACGGCTAAGGAAGAAGTACTTAACAATGCCATGCTGCGCGATATACTAATTGCCAACCCACAGTCGGCAAAAAACGATTCCATACTCGTACTGGCACAAAACCGTTTCGTCCCCATGCCCGACAGTATGATGGCTGAGATATTGGAAGGAAAAAATATTGCAGGCGACAAGGAAATGCTCGAAATGCAACTTGCCGGGTGGAAACAAACCTATGCAACCGTTTTTAACGATTTGCTGAACATTTACCTTGCCGAAGGCAGCAGCGACAGCATAGCCGTCCTGCTTGCCGGCGACGATCGCCTTGCTTCACAATATAGCCTTGCCCTGCTCCGGTTACAAAAAGGAGAAATTACCGCTGCTGATGCGGTAATGGCAAACATTTCCCTGCAATATAACCCGCCACAGGGTGAATATCTGCAATATATTGCTTATTATAACTGCCTGAAACGTGCAGTGCAGAACAATGCCCCGCTTACCTTCGACAGCCTGCAGGTAACAAATCTGCAAAATATCATTGCTGCCGACAGCAATGATTACTTTGCCCCCACCATATTGGCACGAAATGCATTGCTTACAGCCGGAATAATTCATTATTACGAACCGGTAACTATGGATGCAGGAGTAAAATCCACTCCTGCGGGGCATGTATATGGAAATAAAAAGCCAAAGGAAACGAAAGCATATCTAAACATATATCCCAATCCCGCTGGTGATTTTATAACCATTGATTATGAGATAAAAAAAACATGTTCCAACATTAATTGTTCCGTAACAACGATGGATGGTAAAACCGTTATAAAGGAAAAACTCAATAAAGAACATGACCAGAAAATTATTTATGTAAAAACTCTCCAACAGGGAGATTACCTCATTACCTTGTATTCCGGTAATTCTGTATTATCTTCGCAAAAGTTTACCATTAAAAGGTAAACTATTCTGCCATCAATAAATCCATATGGCTGGATATAGTTTCAGCCATATGGGTTTTATAATACTATTAAAATGAAATTATGATGAAATGTCCATAAGGGCTATGCCTATACCAACCGAGAATGATTTTTTATGGATATTCCCCCGAGAAATCGGGGCAGGCTATTTGACCAATAAATTAAAAAATTAATAACACATGAAAAAGATTAACCGGTTTTATATATCAATATTCTATACATTATTTTTACTTCCGTTGAATATATGTGCTCAGGATTGGCCCAAAATATTTGGAGAGAATATACAGGCATGGAGCAGAGACATCATTGAAACATACGACAAGGGATATGTAATACTTGGTAAAGTAAATCCTGATGATATTGTTCCACGAATGTATGTATGGCCAATTAAAACCGATATAAACGGAAACCGGCTGTGGGATAAAAAAATATTCAGTCAATATTATGACTCTTATGGGAATGATATAGAACGAACGGCAGATGGCGGCTATATTATTACCGGTTCCACCTCCCGGCAGGATTCCACTGCGTTTGATGTTTTTTACATTAAATTGGATGCTTGCGGCAATAAGGAGTGGTGTAACATATTATCTACTCCCGGAAACCAGGATTATGGTGTAAAAATAAGGCAGATACCCGATGGATATATTGCGCTTGCCTCCTACCTGTATGATTGGGAAACCCAGCGGATATGGCTGGTAAAGATGGACAGCGGCGGCAATGTGCTATGGGAAAAAGTATATGCACAGCAGGATACCAATATTTTTAACGAAGAATGCCGTGGTTTGCTGGTAACCTCTGATGGAGGTTATCTTATTACCGGGGATACCTATTACCTTGAGCCAGGTGGGCATTATGGGTATGCTCATCCGCTTATCATCAAAACCGATGCGGATGGCAATGAGCA
>JALOCA010000068.1 GCA_023227965.1 Lentimicrobiaceae bacterium
AACCTGATCACCATAACTTGTGCCGGCAGTATTGGTAGCATAGGCTTTTACATAGTAGGTTTGATTTGGCATTAGTCCGGTCATGGAAGCCGTAAATGCCCCTGTAGCCGAGGCTGCACTGTTATCCACTTTGTCGTCGGATATGGTGGGTGAACTGGTAGTATTCCAGCATACACCATGTGCTGTTGGATTGGGAATGCCAAGGTTGGTGATGTTGCCATTGCCGGTAGCTGTAGTGGTACCAATGTCAGAAACAGCTTGGGTGGTTACCGTTGGTGCAATGCCATTGGTAGTAAACGAAACTTCGCCTCCATAGCTTGTTACTGCCAAATTAGTGGCAAAAGCTCTCACATAGTAAGTCTGGTTTGCAGTTAGTCCAAACATATTTACCGTGAAAACGCCGGTGGCAGAGGCACCGCCATTGTTGGCAATGAAATCGGAAGTAGTGGGTGTTCCGGTAGTATTCCAGCATACTCCGTGAGCCGTAGGATTAGGAACACCAAGGTTGGTGATGTTGCCATTGCCGGTAGCTGTAGTGGTACCAATGTCAGAAACGGCCTGGGTGGTTACGATTGGTGCAATGCCATTGGTAGTAAACGAAACTTCGCCTCCATAGCTTGTTCCAGCCAAATTAGTGGCAAAAGCTCTCACATAGTAAGTCTGGTTTGCAGTTAGTCCAAGCATATTTGCCGTGAAAACGCCGGTGGCAGAGGCACCGCCATTGTTGGCAATGAAATCGGAAGTAGTGGGTGCTCCGGTAGTATTCCAGCATACTCCGTGAGCCGTAGGATTAGGAACACCAAGGTTGGTGATGTTGCCATTGCCGGTAGCTGTAGTGGTGCCAATGTCAGAAACGGCTTGGGTGGTTACCGTTGGTACCGCTAACCCTGTCCCCTGGATGCTGAAATTGTAGGGGTTTTCATCGCTGTCGTCGTTGGCTATAGAAACTGTTGCGGTACGTATTCCTGTTCCCGAAGGATCGAACTGAATAGTAAAAGTGGTAGTACCCGAGGTTGCTGCCACAGGGCTTGTTGGCTGGGCTGTTACTGTAAAATCGCTGGCATTTGTACCTGAGATGGTAACTTTTGAGCCGGTTAGGTAAAGTGGCCCTTTCCCTGTATTCTGAATGGTAAAGGAATGTGAAACAGTTCCAGATGAAGCTAAAACTGAACCAAAATCGGTATAGTCGGTAGTAATTGGTGTCGCATCTCCATTGGTAATTGAAACCCCATTCCCCTGAATATTCATTTCTGACGCATAATAGACTACAACCGGGTCTCCATGGAACGTGTGTCCGCTGATTGTCCCAAGCCCCCAACTGGATGGAGTAATTCCAATAGGTGCAGGGTCGTAGTTATACGATGGCGAAGCAAAACATACACCGTTATCGGGGTTCATATCCGTATCAATACACCAGTACCGGTTTTCAGGTGAAGGGTATAAGTAATTATAAATCCGATACGTTCCTGAAGTGTGTACCCATATAGCAAACCCATCGGTTATTCCTTGATAGGTATAATCGCCATTCACATTGGCATAGTCGGTTACGCCTGAAACGGTCAAACCTTTGGCATAAACCCCACCTCCTTTAATTGAGAAAGTGAACGGGTTTTCATCGCCATCGTTGTTGGCGATTGAAACAATTGCGGTTCTGCTCCCTTCGCCCGTTGGGGTAAAAGTAATTTGAAAGGTTGTACTGTTACCTGAAGAAATTGGTGTAGTTGGAATGGAAGTAACGGTAAATTCAGAAGCATTGGCTCCACTAATTGTGATATAAGGTGATGAACCGGTGAGTTGCAGATTAGTTCCTCCTGCATTTTGAATGGTAAATGTGCGTGAAATACTGCTCGTTCCTACCTCGGCAGTGCCAAAGTGGGTGTAGTCTGCTGTGCTGGGTGTAGCATCGTTGTTGGAAATTGACGTAGAGTTTCCGTAAACAACAATTTCGGGGTTACCGACATAAGAAACTACATTGGGAGAACCGGTACCTACAGATGCAATCCATGAATTGGTAATAGGTGAATATTCATTTGTCCCATAATCGGTAAATAAATAGCTCGAAACATCGGTGTCCGAATCGATAATCCACTTATAGTTTAAGCCGTCGGGAGCTTTCCTGTATATATAATAAGACCCCGATGAATGTCTCCAATATTCATACTGACCATTTAAAACGCCTTGATGGGTATAAATACCATTTGCTGCTGAAGGAGTGGTAATATTATAGGCTATTAGATTGGAAGGGGTATAGCCATAACCTTCGATGGAAAAATCGTAAGTGCCTTCATCGGAGTCGTTGTTGTTTATGGTAATAATGGCAGTACGGCTTCCCGTTGCTGAAGGATCGAAACGAACAGCCAGTGTGGTAGATCCCGATGCTGCTACACTCGATGCAGGTGAAGTAGTTATTGTAAAATCTGTCGCATTGGTCCCTGTTATAGTTACATCCGTTATTAATAATGGTGTTAATCCTGTATTGTTAATTGTAAACGTTCGGGTAACTGTTCCTGAAGAATAATTAACAGATCCAAACTTAGTATAATTTGAAAATGTTGGGGTAGTGCTACCATCTGCGATGGATGATCCATTCCCCAATACATTAATTTCCGGTTGAGAACTTTTAACCGAAATAGGTAAACTACATTGAAGAGGTGGATCATTAAACTGATTATTACACCAATTTGTAATTCCTGTAGGTGAGCTTAATGTAGATTGATCTTGCGATGTATATATATAACTACTAGCAGGATCATTAATATTTGTGCAAAAGTCCCAATAGCCATCAGTGTCATGACAAATATAATAAGTATTTGGACCGTTGATATATATCCAACTATTATAGCCATATTTATCCCCGTTATAACTATATTCTCCATTTGCCGTAGCATAGGTACCGGTTATGCCTGAAACGTAAAGTTTATCTACTGCAAATGCAGAAGAAGACAACAACATTACCAGCAAAAAGCAAACAATCCCCGCCCACTTTTTAAGAAATAAACCCCGCATGTTTTTCATTCGGTTGCACTCATTGTTATGTAGTTCTTTTCCATGCTGGTTTGTGATTAATGTAAAACATGCGTGTTTCATATTGTATTAATTTTAGTTATAAAATAAGCACCTACCCCCGGTTTTCCGGGAAGCAGGTGCTGGTATTAATTTTTAAATAGTTCCTTTTGAAATAGTAAACGTATAGGTTTTCGACGTTGATCCACCAGGTGAACTTGTAACAATTGTTACTGCTGTAGTTCCCGAGGAATTCAATGGTATTGAACCCGATGTTCCACCCGATGGTATCTGCACATTGTTCACCTTTATAGTTACAGAGGCATCGCGAGCTGTTGGCGAAACCGTTACTGCTGTTGAACCTGTTAGTACGGTAACCGAATATTCGGTTTGAGTATCGATCATTGTTACAGTTACACTGCCTGGGGTGATGCCACGCCCTGAATAGTTAAACACTACATGATCGAGCAGTAAATTTGCATCGGCACTGGCTCTTGTAATGGTTATCGTGTACGTATAACTTACTCCATCGGCAGTTACCACAATTGGGATTGCATTGCTGCCAACTGCAATATCGAAAGCTTTCGACACTACTCCACTTTGAACTGTTTCTCCTTTTATGGTAATGGTAGCCGTGCTTTTTTGTGCGGTAGGTGTAAAGGTTACTTTTCCAATGGTATTGATTACCGATGCGGTATAGGCTTGCGTTCCGCTTGCAAATGTGGGAGTAAGCGGAATATTTACTCCTGCTTCGGTTTGTACTGTCAACGAACTTAAGCAACTTCCAATACGGGTTACCGTGATCACATAATTCTGGGTAACGGAACCATCGGTTACATTCACGGTAATGGTATTGCTGCCAAAAGCCAACGCTATCGGGACTGCGCTACCGCTGGTCACCTGCACGTTGTTTACTTTGATCACCGCTGCGGGCGATAGTGCCGTGGGCGTTACGTTGATTGATGCCACATCGGGATTTACCGTAGCTGAGTAGTTAAGAGTTGCTGGATTAAATACCGGAGTTAACGTACCGGCGCTAATGACCAGATTGGTCAGTTGGGCGTTGTAAGCCTGATACAGTTCGAACTCCATTATGGATGTGGTTTGAGTGTTTATGCGCAAACCTTTACTAATGTAAACCCGGTAGTAGCGGTAGGCAACCGGTGCGAAAGTACGGTCGGTGATACTGTTCGAATTATTAGTTACCACATCAAGATCGGCCCAGTTTGCATTGTCGTTACTACCTTGCAGTTTATAATCAATATTGGCATAATTTGAATTGTTCCACCCGTTGTTTGGCGAGGTAATAATCGAAGGATGTTTCACTACCCAACGGTTCACAAGGTTTTGGGCTTGCGTGTCCACTATTAGTGTTGCCGGGATTTGATCGCTCAACCAGCGGTTCGATGGAGACAGATTTCCATCAACAGCCCGTGATGCAGCATACGGCAAAATAGTATGGTTTGCCGTGGTTGGTCTATTTAATGCTATATTTCCCATTGTAATTTTTTTATAAGTCTTGTAACAAGTTATCGTTATTAGTCGCGTGTTGGGTATATCCCCTCATAAACAATGTAATAGTTCATACCTGGCTGAGGTTCTTGTCCCAGCATATTGGGGACAGCAAACGTATTTTTTCCATCGCCGCCATAAGTAGCGCCTATCAATGAAAATAAGGTTTGGTAGGGTGCAATATTTAAAATCTGCCCGTTGCAAAGTAGCATCGTCATAGGTGTGAAGCTGTAAGGCAGAAGCAAAATAGTTCCTATAAAGTAATCCATATTTTTTATGTTTTAAATTGTTATTAATCGCGCATTGGATAAATGCCAGATATACATATATAATAATTCATCCCTGCTACGGGTGAGTCGTTCGTCATATTGGGCAGGGCAAATGTGCTAGAGCCATTTCCCCCGAATTTATTGCCAATTAACGAGAACAGAGCCTGGTTTTGTAATATTTGCAGTACGGTGCCATTGCACAACAACCATCCCTGGGGTACAAACCGATATGCGAATAGTTGGATATCTCCTAAATAATATTCCATTTTAATTTCATTTTAAATTGGTTAAAAACTACTTCAATTAATTCATCAAAGGATAAATACCTGCAGTAGCAATGTAGAACTTCATAAACCCGTTGTGGCGCGATGCACCATTCAGGTTAGGTACGCAGAACGTGGTCGTGCCGTTGCCTCCAAAGGTGTTGCCAATGAGGGAGTACAGCGCCTGGTAAGTCGTGATGTTTAAAGTTTGCCCGTTGCATTCCATCCATGTGGAAGGCGTAAAAGAGAAGGCAAAGCACATGATGTTTCCGATTAATACATCCATAATTTAAAAATTTAAGTTATTATATCCCGCGCTCGTTAAAGCCGACCGGGGTTTGTTTTTAGTTACTTTTTGGCTCGGTCTCCCCGCCGCTACCGTAGTCACTTTCGTTTGCCTTGGCATTCCGGCCCTGGCGTTGTGCAAGTAAGTTCTGGTAGTTTTCGATGCGTTGGTTTAGCTCGTTTACAAATTCTGTGTATTTAGCTTCGCCGTTTACTATAATGAGTGCATTGATGCGGTCGGTAATGGTGCGGAAGGTAGCATCAATTTCGGTGCGCACTTCCTTCATACGTAATTGGGTTTTCCCTGCTTCTTCGGTATAACGTTCTTTTTTCAGGGTATCGAAGGCTGTGTTATTAGCCTGCAGTTCGTTAATCCAGTCGCTGATTCCCGTTAAGGCGGCGTCGGAAGCATAAGTAGTCCGTAGGTCGGTTATCAAAGCGGCGATGGCGGCGGTTTCTTCGTCGTAGGGTTTCAGGGTAAG
Organism: Lentimicrobiaceae bacterium; assembly: GCA_023227965.1. Lineage (NCBI taxonomy): Bacteria > Pseudomonadati > Bacteroidota > Bacteroidia > Bacteroidales > Lentimicrobiaceae > Lentimicrobiaceae bacterium. The sequence goes on from JALOCA010000068.1 coordinate 5,815, forward strand.
GTTGCCATAATGGTCGAGCGCGACTTGCAGGCGGGCGGCGGCTTCTTTTACCGAAGGGTTAAAGTGATTGCCGGCAGCTTTTACCGCGTCCCTTAACCCTCTGAAAGTAATATCGCGCAACAGGTCGGCTTCGGTTATTTTTTCGGTTACGGCACTTTTGCGGATCAGATCCAGCGCCGTGCCTTCGTCGCCATACAACGCCAGATATACGGCATAAGCCACCTCTATTCCAAGAGCGGCAGGGGTGTAACGATCAACCAATCCCTTAAAATCAGTCTGGAACTGATAATGTTCTTCGTTGCGAAGATTGATTAAATGGATTTTCCGTATTGCCATAACCTTAATTTATAAGTAATTAAACAAATTTATGAATGATTAATTTTCTAAATCTTTAAGCTTATATACCCGTAATTTTGTTCACGAATAGGTGAAAATGAGCAGTAGCTCTCGTTTAAGCTTTCACCAAAATGTGAAAGCCTGCCACAGGTCTCGTTTGAACTTTCACCAAAGTGTGAAAACTTGCCGCCGCTCTCGCTTAAACTTTCACCAATGTGTGAAAGCTTGCCGCAGGTCTGGCATGAATTTTTAATGGTTGAGGACACGTTTTCGGTGTTTTTGCTTTTATGCAAAATCTGACAAACTTCCGGGAAAGGGTGTAAGGGCTTTTTTGATAATGAGTATGCTGTAAATGTCGGCTGATAGATACATGAGTATTTGCTTACGAGACTTACATCCATCGCATGGTTACAATCTATGGCCAGGCTGGTTTTAACCCGATCTGTAAAAAACCTTTTCATAATCAGAAGTCTTTGTTATTAATAAACAGCATTAATAAGTCGAAAAGCATTCAAGTGATTATCAGGCCAACATTCTTTCGCCGGCATTTTTACTGCCCGAAAGGAATTATTAATTGTTAATAATCCGGAAATGCAATATTATGAAAAAAA
>JALOCA010000069.1 GCA_023227965.1 Lentimicrobiaceae bacterium
ACGTGAGAGAACAATGGATAAGTATTCGTCGTTGTTCTGAACCGGAAGAAAAAACCAGAAATATTTATGACGCATTGAACTACAAATATGCACCCTTCCTCCGAAAAAAATCTGTAGTGCCCAAGCCACCTCCTCAAAAAAATCAATCCCTTGATAACATCCATTTTATTCCCGGATAACTGCAAAAAGGGTTAAGAAAATCAGGGAAAATCTGAAAACTACCTAAAACTGGCGTTTCCGGAGTCCCGGAAAGTATAAACCAGGACTTTAGCTTATTTTCAAATGCTTGTGAATAAAATTAGGGGTGTTTTAACTTAAATTTTTGAAATTAATCCTATCCGGTGAGCATAATTTATTGCTTCAAAAGTATTGCTCACATTTAGCTTTTCAATAATCCGCTGCCGGTGGGTATTCACCGTATTTACGCTAATGAAGAGTTTATCGGCAATTTGCTTACTGATTAATCCCTGCGAAATCAGTTGAAGTATTTCTTTTTCACGGGAAGTAAGGTCGGGTTTGGGAAGTGGTATTTCTGTTTCGGGCGGAAAATAAAAAATCTCTCCCGTCCGGATGTTCATTACCCGGCAACGCGCGGGAGTAAGGATATCGCTGTCCGGCGAAATATCAATGATGGATAAACCCAGCCATACTCTGCCTTTTTTGTCAAGTTCCAGTGCAAAGGTTTGCTCTATTACCCGCAGATATTCTCCGTCGTTTTTCATTACCCGGTAATCGGAAATAAATTTATAGTCTTTCCTGTTTTCAGGATTGATTTGGAAAGAAAGCTTTAAAAAATAATTTCCGGCTTCCATGATTGTTTCCAAATCAAACGGATGAGTGCGCTCATTAAAATAAGCATTGCCTTCTTCCGCTGATGCTTTTTCAATATCCCACCCGAGAACAGTGCCAAACGAAGAGGACAGAAAAATATGCTTCTGTTTGTAAAGATCATAAACCGAGATGGAACTTCCCTTGATTACATCCAGTTGTTTTAGCAAAGGCAAATGATAGTCCAGCAATGAATAATCCAGATCTGCTTCATCGTATTGCTGAAGATTCAGGATGGTAAGATATTCTTCGAATAATTTACGGATACGTTCGGTCATAAAAATTACTGATTAATCAGTATTGCAGGCTTCGCTTTGCCGATACAATTTTGCATCAAAATTAACCAAATAAACCAAACAATGAAATTAAACAACAGAGGAAATGAACTAATCATCATTCTTACAAGCTTTTTATTACTATTATTTGCGACTTGCCTGCAGGCGCAAACCATCACACAAACTGTAAAAGGAACCATTATTGACCAGGCAAACGAACTTCCGCTACCCGGAGCTACCGTTGTTATTTTGCATACCGAGCCTTTGCTGGGCGCTGCCAGCGATGCCAACGGAAATTTCAGAATAGAAAAGGTGCCGGTTGGACGTTACAACATAAAAGTTTCGTATTTAGGCTACGAACCTTATATGATGAAAGAAATAATGATAAGCTCTGGTAAGGAAACGGTATTGAATATACGCCTGAAAGAATCTCTTTCAGAATTAAAGACGGTAGAAATAAAAGCCAATACTAATAAGGAACAAGCTATTAATACTATGGCTACGCTCAGTGCCCGCCAGTTGAGTGTGGAAGAAGCTGCCCGCTACGCCGGCGGGTTCGACGATCCGGCACGCCTTGCCTCTTCTTTTGCAGGAGTTACCGGCAGCTTGGGCAACAACGGCATCATTGTCCGGGGAAATACACCACGTGGATTGCTTTGGGAAATGGAAGGTGTGGAAATTTCCAATCCCAGCCATTTTGCCGATGTCATCGCTTTTGGAGCAGGTGGAATCACCGCTCTCAGCAGCCAGATGCTTGCCAACTCCGACTTTTACACCGGCGCATTTCCCGCCGAATACGGCAATGCTCTTTCCGGGGTATTCGACATCAAACTCCGTAACGGGAACAACGAAAAACGCGAAAATACTATCCAGTTAGGTGTGATTGGCACAGACATCTCTTCGGAAGGTCCCTTCGTAAAAGGCGGAAAATCATCGTATCTTTTCAACTATCGTTATTCCACTTATTCGCTGATTGCTTCCATACTACCTGACGATGCCGGAGGAAACAAATATCAGGATCTTTCGTTCAAGATGAACTTTCCAACCCAAAAAGCCGGAACTTTCTCCCTGTGGGGACTGGGTTCCTTTGACCAAACCAAAGTAAAAGCCGAAACCAATCCGCTGAAATGGAAATACGATCAGGATATGGAAAAGGTTAACAGCAACCAGGGAATGGGTGCACTGGGTTTCAGCAATAAATTGATCATAGGAAAAAGTTCTCTGCTATCTTCCACCTTGGCAGTATCCGGCAATGGACTGGGATGTGATGTAAAACGTATCAATTCTTCCTTCGGATACAACCCCAAGGAAAATCTGAAAAACAATACCTGGAAATATACTTTTTCTACCAGTTACAACCATAAATTCAGCGCAAAGCATACCAATAAAACAGGCATAACAATAGAAAATCTGAATTACGACATTGATATCAAGCATTCCGATCCCGTAGGAACTCCTATGGTGGAAACCGTAAACGAACAGGGCAACAGCTTCCTTTTGCAGGCTTTTTCCCAATCCAAATTCGATATCACACGTAATCTTACCCTGAATGCCGGAGTACATGCTCAATATTTTGTCCTCAACGACCACTACTCCGTGGAACCCCGTATCGGGATGAAATGGCAGGTTGCCCCCGGACATTCGTTTAGTATCGGATACGGAAACCACAGCCGCCTCGAGATGCTTGGCATTTATCTTGCCCGTACTTACCATTCCGGTAGTTATAGCCAACCCAATAAAAAACTCGACTTTACCAAAGCCAATCATTTTGTATTGGGATACGATTGCAGCTTAGGCGAATTTACCCATCTGAAAATAGAACCTTACTACCAGATGCTTTACAACATACCGGTAATACCCGACAGTTCATTTTCGCTGATCAACGTGGATAAGAACTGGTTTATCAACGATTCGCTGGTAAGCAAAGGAAAAGGAACCAACATAGGCGTAGATATCACCCTGGAACGTTACCTGAACAATGGTTTTTATTACCTGCTTACGGCTTCCGTTTTCGATTCAAAATACAAAGGCGGCGACGGCAAGGAATACAATACCCGTTACAACAAAAACTTTGTGATCAACCTGCTGGCAGGCAAGGAATGGAGAACAGGCAGGAAGAACAACAACATCTTCGGACTGAACGGAAAAGTTACCTACATGGGCGGCGACCACATCAGTCCGGTAAATGTTCAGGCTTCTCTGGAAGAAAAAGATGTAGTATACGACGAATACCATGCCTTTTTGAACCGGAAACCGGATGTGCTATACGTAAGCACCACCATTTCGTACCGGATCAACAAAGCACACCATGCAAGCATCTGGTCGCTGCAACTGCTGAATGCTACCGGCACTAAGGAATTTAACGGCTACAGATATAATTACATTGCCAATGCGGTAGAAAAAGAACAGGAAGCCATCATAGTGCCAAATATCAGCTATAAAATTGAGTTTTAAAATCAGGTCAGGGATGATTAAAACCCTGGAGATTTAGCAAACCTTCGGGGGTTTATGTTCTGAAATGCTTTTCTGAGTTCTTTTTTGTCAAATACAATACCCAGATTATTAACCTTTTCCTGAAAAAATAAGAGAAGAGAGTGTTTTTTACCAATAGCTAACAGCTAACAGCCAATTCTTTCTTCAATTCTCCCAGATCATCAAGAAACTTGGTCAGGCTTGCCTTCAATTCTTCCAATTTACCTACAAAAACTTCGTGTGGCACGCCGGTACCGGCGTCATTAACTTTATCAATGGCAAGAAATTCGAGTTCTTTTGCCTGCTCCTGTAAGGTTTTTGCACAAAAATTCGATATCACACCTTTCAGGCTGTGGGCAGCAAATTTCAATGTAGGATAATCTTTTGTTTCGATACTGTGTTGCAAAATTTCGAGCCGACTGGGGTATTCCTCGAAAAAAAGGTCAATAATTTCAATAAGCACAGAAGTGTCGAACATTCTGAAGCTATTTTTAAAAGCGTCCCTATCAATCATAGCTGTAAATTATTCCCTAAAACCTGTCTAAAGGTTTTTATTATTGAATGGCAAAACTAAGCATTATTTTTTCTTCAAGCGATTATTTTTTACATTCTTTGCCTCAATTTCCTTTTTCAAATCGTATAAACTACATCCGTTACAGTCGCCTGCACAGCCATCGCAGCCTTTCAGAGGGTTGGTAACTTTTTTATACAAACGTATGCCTGCTATGGCAAAAGCCCCGGCAATAATAACTATGGCAATAACGGTCTGCAGCATTATTTTTGAATAAACAGGTTAAGATTGAAAAACAGCGAAACGCTCAGATATACCGTGTACGATGCAAAAGCCATAAACAGCAAAGCCCAAACAAAGGCAGGTATGCCGGTAAATTTTTTTAGGTTTTTTGCATCACCGGCTTTCTTAGGCGTATGCAGACTTATCAGCAGCAGATGTACCGCCGACAGCAACGAATCCACCATTACTATCATGGCAATGAATACCGGGAAGGCAAACAGCAGAAACTCCTGCTGAAAATACAATACGCTTCCGGTTACAAGCAAAAAAGTGATAAGCCAGAATATGCCGTAGCGGTTGCGTACAAAAAAAAACAGGTTAATAAAGGCTAATCCTGCTACTACGTAAAGCACCACCACTTCCCAGCCCGAATGTATCAGGTAGAAAAACAGCAAGCCCATAGCCGACGAAAAGGGATAGCCTGCCAATGACACCAGTATGCTTCCCAACCTGCCCGATGATTTGGTGAGCGCGTTGCCCTCGGTATTGCTAAAGTATTCAACCCTCAGTACGCTTCCGCTGCTAAAAAGTGCCATTAGTGCATGCCCCGTTTCGTGTATCATGGTGTTCACCACACGGAAATATATCCCAACTATAGGAACGCGGGTAAGAATAAGCGAAATGACGAGCAAAATGTAGAAGACGGTATCTCTATTGACGTTTTGCATGGTATTACATAAAAAGTTTTCCCGCCTGATAAACAATAAATGCCACCAGCCAGGCTATGGATGTGTTGTAAAAAACAGTGAATAATGCCCAGCGCCAGCTACCGGATTCTTTCCGTATGGCGGCTATAACGGCTATGCAGGGAAAATAAATCAGGATGAAAAGCATAAAAGAATAGGCAACCAGGGGCGAAAAAACCTTTTCACCTTTACGGGGTCCGTAGCTGTAGGTGTCGTCCTGCAATTTTTTCACCAGAGAGGCATTTTCTGGTTCTCCGTTGTGATTGTGTAAAACGCTAAGAGTTCCCACTACCACTTCTTTTGCAGCAATACCGCTGAGTATGCTTACACTTGTTTTCCAGTCGAAGCCCAAAGGCTGCATAGCAGGCTCAATAAATTTCCCAATCTGGCAGATGTAGGAGCTTTCCTGTGCATTTTTTCCTGAACTGTTACGGGGAAAGTAGCCCAGTGCCCAGATGATGATGGAAGCCATGAGAACCACGCCGCCTATTTTTCTAAGATATTGTTCAACCCTGTACCACATATGTTTTATTATCGAACGCAGGGTGGGAAGCCGGTAGGGGGGAAGTTCCATTACAAAAGGAATATCCTCTTTCCTGAGCAGCGTTTTGCGGAACAGAAGTGCTGAAAGTACAGCTATGCTTATGCCGATAAGGTAAATGGAAAACAGGATACTTGCCTGGTATTGCGAAAAAAATGCACTTATGATTAAAATAAACACAGGGAGCCGCGCACTGCACGACATAAACGGGTTGATAAGCATAGTAATCATCCTGTCGCGTCGGCTTTCGATGATGCGGGTCGAAAGTATAGCCGGCACGTTGCAGCCGAATCCCATCACGAGAGGGATAAACGACTTGCCATGTAAACCTATTTTGTGCATGGCTTTGTCCATTATAAATACCGCACGTGCCATATAACCTGTGTCTTCCATCAACGAAATAAACAGGTACAAAAGGATAATATTGGGCATAAACACTATTACTCCGCCCACACCGCTAATGATTCCCTGTATAAACAAATCCTTCA
>JALOCA010000070.1 GCA_023227965.1 Lentimicrobiaceae bacterium
TTATGACGCATTGAACTACAAATATGCACCCTTCCTCCGAAAAAAATCTGTAGTGCCCAAGCCTCCTCCTCAAAAAAATCAATCCCTTGATAACATCCATTTTATTCCTGGATAGCTGCAAAATGGGCTAAAAACCCTAACGGGTTATTATCGGGCAGATATAAAACATATTTTATCCCAAACTCAGCTTAAAAAATTAAAACCATCCGCAACGGATAAAACGGGCTTTTCCGTGAATATCTTTATGGCATTCTATGTCTGTAAATCCTTTTTCGCGGAGCAAGCCTATTAATTCCCACGGGTAATTTTCATTAATCTCAACATATAGTTTCCCTTTTTCTTTAAGATGACTAAAGGCAAATTCTGCCAAAGCGTCATAAAAAAGCAGGGGAGAGGCGTCGGGCACAAAAAGGGCTTCACGTGGTTCGTACCGCAAAACATTAGGCTGCATAAATAAGGCTTCTTTTTCAGTTACATATGGAGGATTACTTACGATAATATCGTATTTTTCATTGTGTTTTGCAGGTTGCAGAATATCCATTGCATAAAAATTAATTTCTGTTGAATTATTCTGTGCATTCCGGCGGGCAACCATCAATGCTTTTTCAGAAATATCACAGGCGGTAACTACCGAACCCGGAATACTTTTTTTTAGAACAACAGCTATGCACCCGCTACCGGTACAAATATCAAAAATTACAGGGTTGGCATTAAGCGGTATATTCTTTTGGTCGTTAATGATCCATTGTACCAGTTCTTCGGTTTCATTTCTGGGAATAAGTACGTTTTCATCAACAAAGATGTCGGTGTCATAAAAAAAAGTTTTGCCAATAATGTACTGTATGGGCATCATTTGCTTTAGTAATTCCACTGAAGATACAAATTTTTTCACGATGGTTTCGGTAATAGCATCGTCTTTTTGCAAAATGATACTATGTGCTGGTATTGCACAGTATTCCTCAAACAAAATGTGGGTAAAAGTGCGAATTTCGGTATCAGGATACAAAGTACTAAGTTCACTTTTAATATAATCCACCATTTCCAGCAGGGTAAGGGTATTGTGAGGAAGTTCCATAATGTTAACACAAAAAAATCAAAAGTAGCAAATCAGGCAATATATATTCGGTCAGAAATGCATTTTTTAAAAAACATTTGTTTTCAGGAAATATTGTTTTACTTTTGCAACCTGAAAAATAATGGAGTGATTTATAAATGAAAAAAGACATTCATCCTAAGGACTATCGCATGGTTATATTTAAAGATATGTCGAACGACAATACTTTTTTAACCAAATCTACCGTAAAAACCAGAGAGACCATGGTTTGGGAAGACGGTAAGGAATACCCACTGGTAAAACTTGAAATTTCTAACACATCCCATCCCTTTTACACAGGGAAGATGAAGCTGGTTGACACAGCTGGGCGCGTTGATAAATTCAAAAGCCGTTACCAAAAGCATTACGAAAAAAGAGCACAATAACTGTTTTCAACAAAAAGATATGTTTTTGGTAAATCCCGATTTTTTTCGGGATTTTTTTTTCTAACTTTGTAAAAAAAACGCATAACGATGAATTATATCCTTTTCGACGACTATCGCAGAGAACATCTATTACCTTTAACATTTTTTCGCCCTGTATGCGACATACGTATCGGCATTTTAACCATACGTGAAAAATGGGAAAAATACCTGGGTGTTAAGCCTTCTTCGCTTACAGAGGTGTACCTCCAGTCAAAATTTCCGATTGTAAAATCAGCAGAAAACATTCTGATTAACGGAGGAATACTCCCTAATGCAGAACTTGTTAAACAGATACAAATGCTGGGACCCAAGCAGGCATTAGTGAAAGGAAACACAATCGTTGCCTCATATGTCCCCGAATCTGAACTGGAAGATAAAACAGGAAAAGAGGAAAAATGTCTTGGAGAAATTGAATGCAGTATAGATTACACCGAAATTCTCAATACGTGGGATATTTTTGAAAAAAACGAAAAGGCATTAAATGAAGACTTTATATTGCTTACTGATGGTCGTACTTCGCAAGCCCTCAGTTCTTCCAACCAACGAATAGGCAATGGAAGTTTGTTTATCGAAGAAGGTGCAATAGTAGAAGCTTCGGTAATTAATACATTAAAAGGACCGGTGTACATTGGTAAAAATGTTGAAGTTATGGAAGGCTGCCTTATAAGAGGACCTCTGGCAATTTGTGAAAATTCCGTATTGAAAATGGGTGCTAAAATATATGGAGCCACTACCCTGGGACCCGATACAAAAGTGGGTGGAGAAGTAAATAATTCCGTGATATTTGGCTTTTCCAACAAAGCACATGATGGTTACCTTGGTAATTCTGTTATAGCCGAATGGTGTAACCTGGGTGCCGATACTAACAACTCGAACCTGAAAAACACTTACGACAATGTTAAAATGTGGGATTATGCCGAAAAAACCTTTGTCGATACGGGTTTGCAATTTTGCGGAATGGTCATGGGTGATCATTCAAAATGCGGAATAAATACCATGTTTAATACAGGAACAGTAGTAGGTGTATGTACCAATATTTTCGGACAAGGGTTTCCGCGCAACTTCATCCCTTCGTTTTCATGGGGAGGACCTTCCGGTTTTACTAACTATAAATTTTCAAAAGCCATTGAAGTAGCCGCTAACGTATATAAAAGACGCAATATTGACCTTGATGAAACCGAAAAGGAAATTTTTGCCAGGGTTTTCGATATTGCACATACATTCCACGGAGAATAAGATATTTTTTATTTCACGCTTACTCTGGCATTAATATTGACCACAAAGAAAAACAAAATCAAATTTGTCATATTGTCATATTGAAACATGAGCGAATCATCCCATCCTATAATTGCTAATTTATCTGATATACTTGATGCTGATGCTGAATTTATCCCCCTATTATCACAGGAGGATGAAGACCAGATGAATTCGGAGGATATCCCGGAAATACTGCCAATTTTACCATTGCGAAACACTGTCCTTTTTCCCGGAGTCGTAATTCCTATTACGGTAGGACGCGACAAATCCATCAATCTCATCAGGGAATATTATCGTAGTACAAAAATAATTGGTGTTGTTGCACAAAAAGATGCTGAGATAGAAGAACCGGCATTCGAAGACCTGAACCGGGTGGGAACAGTGGCAATGATACTGAAAACTTTTCAGATGCCCGACGGAAGCACAACGGCTATCATCCAGGGGAAAAAACGATTTAGCATTGAAGAGCCCCTGCAAACAGAACCCTATTTTAAAGCAAAGGTCTCGCAATACGGTAATGTAGAGACAATTAAACAAACCAAAAAATTTGATGCTCTCATTGCATCCCTGCGTGATTTGTCAATTCAAATTATCAATAACTCTCCTAATATTCCTTCAGAAGCAGCTTTTGTAATTAAAAATATTGAAAGTCCTGTTTTTTTGGTCAATTTTGTATCGGCTAACCTGAATTCGGATAATACCGAGAAACAAAAACTTTTAGAGCTTACCAATATTGAAAGTCATGCCAATCAGGCTCTTGCAGCTTTAACAAAAGAATTGCAAATGCTTGATTTAAAAAACCAAATCCAGAAAAAGGTTAAGATAGACATTGACAAACAGCAAAGAGATTATTTTTTAAACCAGCAACTTAAAACTATTCAGGCAGAACTGGGCTTCGGACAAAGCGAAGAAGAACTGCTTGAGATGAGAGAAAAAGCCAAAACAAAAAAATGGTCGAAAGAAGTTGCAGCAGTTTTCAATAAAGAATTTACTAAATTGCAGAGAATGAATTCTGCTGCTATGGAGTATTCTATGCAAATGAACTATTTGGATACGCTTATTGAACTTCCCTGGAATGATTTTACGGAGGACAATTTTAATTTGCAACATGCACAAAGAATACTTGATGAAGATCATTACGGGCTTGAGAAAGTGAAAGAACGTATTATTGAATATTTGGCTGTTATCAAGTTAAAAGGCGACATGAAATCTCCGATTCTTTGCTTACTGGGACCTCCGGGAGTAGGCAAAACATCTCTTGGCAAATCCATAGCCAGGGCTGTTGGCAGAAAATATATACGAATGTCGCTTGGCGGGTTAAGAGATGAGGCAGAAATACGTGGGCACCGAAAAACATATATTGGCGCAATGCCAGGACGTATCATACAGAGTCTTAAAAAAATAAAATCGTCGAATCCCGTTTTTGTTTTAGACGAAGTTGATAAAGTAATAGGAGCCAACATTAACGGCGATCCTGCTTCTGCCTTACTCGAAGTACTTGATCCAGAGCAAAATTCAACATTTTATGACAACTACCTTGAAATTGAATACGATCTTTCGAGAGTAATGTTTATTGCCACTTGTAACTCGCTTAGCACTGTTCATCCTGCACTGCGCGACAGGATGGAGATTATTGATCTGAGCGGCTACCTTGTAGAAGAAAAAGTGGAAATTGCCCAAAGACATCTTATTCCTAAACAATTAAATGAACATGGTTTGGAGAAAAAGCAGCTCACATTTCCGCAAAACATCCTTGAAAAAATTATTGATGAATATACAAGGGAAGCCGGAGTACGAACTTTGGAAAAAAATATAGCAAAAATTATCCGGAATAAAGCCCGGTTTATTGTTTCAGAAGAACCATATAACAAAAAAATTAATTCCAAAGATTTAGAAAGCGTTCTTGGAATACCTCAATATCAGCATGAAAAAAACTTTTCAGGGGATATTGCCGGCGTAGCAACCGGTCTTGCCTGGACTGCTGCAGGAGGGGAAATATTATTTATTGAAGTAAGTCTGAGCAAGGGTAAAGGAAATTTAACCCTTACAGGTAACCTTGGTGATGTAATGAAAGAATCGGCAACCCTTGCATTTGAATATTTGAAAGCCAACGCCATAAAACTTAATATTCCCCAATCTGCTTTTGACAACTGGAATGTGCATATTCATGTGCCTGAGGGAGCTACACCCAAAGATGGTCCTTCCGCAGGAATTACCATGTTTACAGCTTTGGCAAGCGCTTTTACCCAGCGAAAAGTAAAACAGGGAATTGCCATGACAGGCGAAATAACCCTGCGTGGAAAAGTTTTGCCTGTTGGTGGAATCAAGGAAAAAATTCTTGCTGCAAAACGGGCAAAATGTCCTGTAATTCTGCTTTCAAAAGAAAACAGAAAGGAAATAGAAGAAATTAAATCCACATATAAAGAAGGATTAACGTTTTTTTATATTAACGAAATGATTGAAGCCATTGACCTATCTTTATCACACGAACAAGTTAAAGATGCAAAAATTATCGAATAGCATTTCTATTTATAGAAAATTAATAATTATTATAATTATATTATTTGCATTTATTGCAACTATTGGCTTTCTTTTGCCACGCAGGATTACTATTGAAGAAAAAATCCAGATAAAAGCATCAAAAGAATATGTTTTCAAGAAAATAAGCAATTACTATGAATGGAAAAATTGGATGACACTTGATTACAACTTCGATACATCCTTAAAAGTACAACATACCGGTTTTTCGGGCGAAGAGGGGTCTTCTTCCGTTTTTTTTGGTGAAAAAATTGGCAAGGGAAAAATAACTACAACAAAAGTAATCAAAAATCAAATATTTGCATATAAATTGATTTTTGAATCAGGCAAATATAATACGATTGGAAAATTTGAACTGATAGATAAGCTAACCCATGTAAATTTAATTTGGAGTACTACCTGCGATTTGGGGTACAATCCGTTAAATAGGTACCTGGGAATCTTTATTAAAAGAAAAGCCATTTCATATTCCAATGAAAGTTTGTTAAACCTGAAAAAGATACTCCAAAACAATGAGTAAAAAAATTCTTATCATTCAGACAAATCCTATTGAAAACAGTTTTTGTGGCTTAATAGACAAAAATGATGCTGACAGGCCATTCAAATGCAGCAATAGTATAACTTTGGAGCATTTGAAAGCTATGAATAAAAAATTTGCTTTTATTGCGGTTCCAAAATCACCAAAAAAAGTGG
>JALOCA010000071.1 GCA_023227965.1 Lentimicrobiaceae bacterium
GTTCAGGACGTCAGCGATCCCGACAGCATCAAGGAGCTCAAGGGTTTCGCCGGCAGCCCCGGCGTCGTCGAGGGCAAGGCGCGCGTCTGCCGCAGCGCGCAGGACATCCGCGATCTGCAGGACGGCGAAATCCTGGTGGCGCCGACGACCTCACCCTCGTGGGCGCCGGCATTCGCCAAGATCAACGCCTGCATCACCGATGTCGGCGGGGTCATGAGCCATGCCGCCATCGTCTGTCGCGAGTACGGCCTGCCGGCGGTGGTCGGCACGGGGCACGGCACCAAGGTCATCAAGACCGGAATGATGCTCAGGGTCGATGGTTCTTCGGGTGTGATTTCGATCACCCGCTAGTGCCGGGGAAGGGTACCGACAATGGGAAGCGCTTTGGCAATTGACAGGATTCGCATGGAGGCCGGGATGGATAGCGCAATGCCGAAAGTGTGCTGGTTCGAGGAGTGCAACAAGAACTCCGTCGCCCTGGTGGGAGGCAAATGCTCCTCTCTCGGCGAACTCATCAACGCGGGGGTGCGGGTGCCGCCGGGGTTCGCCCTGACGACTCACGGCTATGCGCAGTTCATGCGCGAGGCGGGTATCCAGCCCGAAGTGACCGGCCTGCTCCAGGGGCTGGATCACGAGGACATGGACAAGCTTGAAGAAGCCTCCGTCGCCATCCGCGAGATGATCGAGTCGCGTCCGGTCTCCATCGAGCTTGAAGACCTGGTTGGCGAGTCCTATCGCAAGTTGTCGGTACGTTGTGGTGTTCCGGCGGTCCCGGTCGCGGTGCGTTCCAGCGCCACGGCCGAGGACCTGCCCGGCGCTAGTTTTGCGGGTCAGCAGGATACCTATCTGTGGATTCGCGGCATCGACGAGGTGATGCACCATGTGCGGCGCTGCATCTCCAGCCTGTACACGGGTCGCGCCATCGCCTATCGCATGAAAATGGGCTTTCCCCACGAGCAGGTGGCCATCAGCGTCGGTATCCAGAAGATGGCCAATTCGTTTTCCGCGGGTGTGATGTTCACCATCCATCCGACCAACGGCGACCGCTCGGTGATCGTCATCGACTCGAATTTCGGCTTTGGCGAGTCGGTGGTTTCCGGCGAGGTGACGCCCGACCACTTCGTGGTCAACAAGGTCGCGCTCGACATCATGGAGCGCACCATCTCCACCAAGGAAATCGCCTACACGGTCGATCTGAAGGCGCAAAAATCCATCGCCACCGAGGTTCCCTTCGAGCGCCAGAAGGTGCAGTCGATCATCGACGATGAAGTCACCGAACTGGCCTGGATGGGCAAGCAGATCGAAAAGCATTACGGCCGTCCGATGGATATCGAATGGGCGATCGACAAGGACCTTCCCGCCGGCGGCAACGTTTTCATCCTGCAAGCGCGGCCGGAAACGGTCTGGAGCAACAAGCAGCAGGCGCCGGTGTCCGCCGGCAGTGCCTCGGCGATGGATTACATACTTTCCAGTTTGCTGACCGGCAAGAAGGTCAGCTAGGCAGCAAAGATTCAATTTCACCCACACCACCTGAACCATTACGGAGCGCACATGAAAGCACCAGCGAAAGCAAAACCCATCGACGATATCCGCAGCTACATCGCCGCCCTCGATCTCAACGGCGAATTGCATCGCGTCAAGACCGAGGTGGACTGGAAATTCGAGCTCTGCCATGTCTCCAAGGTCAATGAGGAACAGAAGGGACCGGCGCTGCTCTACGAGAACGTCAAGGGCTACGACATTCCGGTATTCACCAGCGCCTTCACCACCACCAAGCGCCTGGCCATTGCGCTGGAGCAGGACCCGTCACTGTCGATGAGCCAGTTGGCGAAGAAGTGGATGGAACTGACGACCAAGACCATGGTCAAGCCGGAGTACGTGAAAAATCCCGAGGTGAAGGAGAACATCATCGAGGGCGACGACGTCGATATCGAGATGTTCCCCTCGCCCTGGTTCTATCCCGACGACGGCGGGCGCTTTTTCGTCACGTCCGGCTTTCTGGTGACCCAGGACCCGGACACCGGCTGGACCAATCTGGGCACCTATCGCGCACAGGTGCTGGGCAAGAACATCCTGGGCTCGCAGATCATCAAGGGCAAGCACGGCGACATGCACATGAAGAAGTACCAGGAACGCGGCGAGCTGATGCCCGCAGCGTATGTCGTCGGCACCGATCCGGTACTGTTCCTCGCCGGCTCAACGCTGGTCAGCGCGCAGGTGGATGAATACGAAGTGGCCGGCTCGCTGCGCGGCAAGCCAGTCAAGGTGTTCAAGTCGGACCTGACCGGGCTGACCCTGCCGGCCAATGCCGAGATTATCGCCGAAGGCTGGATCGACCCCAACGAATTGATGGACGAGGGTCCTTTCGGCGAATACACCGGCTACTACTCGGGCAACAAGGGCAAGGATTATCCCAAGCCGGTGCTGCGCATCGCGCGCATCCTGCATCGCAACAAGCCGGTGATGTGGGCGACGACCGTGGGCAAGCCGATCAACGACATCCACATGATCCAGTCGCTGAACCGCACCGCGACACTGTGGCACGACCTCGAAACCATGAAGGTGCCGGGCATCCAGAGCGTATATATCCCGCCCGAAGCCTGCGGCCGCTTCTGGGTCGTGGTCTCGGTCAAGCAGATGTATCCGGGGCACTCCAATCACGTCGGCAATGCCGTGATCGCCACCACCACCGGCCACTATGGCGTGAAGGGCGTGATCGTCGTCGATCACGACATCGAGGCCGACGACTGGGATCGTGTCTGGTGGGCGCTGGCGACCCGCTTCGACCCGAAGCGTTCGGCCCAGATCATCGACCGCGGTCGCTCCACGCCGCTGGACCCGGGGCTGCCGATCGAGGCGCGCGACATAACGAGCCGCATCATTCTCGATGCCTGTACGCCCTACGAGTGGACCAACAAGCCCAACGAAATCTTCATGGACCGGACGGTGCTGCAGAAGGTCTCCGACCGCTGGAACGAGTATGGCTTCAAGGGCACCAGCCCGGTGGCCGGCATGATCAACCGGCTGACGCGACCGGAAGTGAAGAAGGCCAAACCGGAAGCCGCCAAACCGGCAGCGAAGAAAGCCAAACCGGCAGCGAAGAAAGCCAAGAGCGGCAAGTGAATCGGCGCCGGCAGGCAGATCTGCCTGCCGGCACTGACATCAGACAGCGAACATGAATTCCAAAAAAGGTATCGTCATCGTCTGCAACCTGGACACCCGTGGCGAAGACATCGTTTTCGTCAAGCAACTGATTGCCGACCGCGGCCACCAGCCGATCCTGCTCGATTTCAGCATGGAGGAGCCGCCGCCCTTCCCCGGCGATATCCGCACCGAAGACGTCGCGGCGCGCGGCGGCCTTACTATCGAAGTGGTGCGCGAGAAATACCGCTCCGACCGCGACACCGCCACCAACAACCAGATCCGGGGCGCGGCGGCGATCGTTCAGGATCTGCTGGCCGAGGGACGGGTGCACGGCATCATCGGCATCGGCGGCGGCACCGCCACCCTCGTGGCCACGTCGATCATGAAGCAACTGCCTTTCGGCATGCCCAAGCTGATGGCCTCGCCGATGGCGGCGCACCCCGCCTACATCGACAAGTACGTCGGCACACGCGATATCACCATGCATCACACGGTGCTCGACATCGTCAAGATGAATCCGCTGCTCAAGGCGCAGATCATCAATGCGGTCGGCGCCATCTGCGGCATGGTCGAGATGACCCAGGGCACCCACATCACCTTCGACAAGCCCTGCGTCGCCATCTCCTCCTTCGGCTTCGGCGAAATGGCGGTACAGACGGCGATCGGCATGCTGGAGGAGGCGGGCTTCACGCCCATCGTCTGCCATGCCCAGGGCAAGGGCGACAAGGCGATGGAAGAAATGATCCGCGACGGTGCCTTTCACGGGGTACTCGATATCTGCACCGGCGGCATCATGGAACACCTGTTCAAGGGCAACCGCGACCCGGGGCCGGACCGGCTGATGGCCGCGGTGGAAACCGGCATTCCGATGGTGCTGGCCCCCTGCGGCCTCGA
Source organism: Lentimicrobiaceae bacterium (assembly GCA_023227965.1). Taxonomy (NCBI): domain Bacteria; kingdom Pseudomonadati; phylum Bacteroidota; class Bacteroidia; order Bacteroidales; family Lentimicrobiaceae; species Lentimicrobiaceae bacterium. The sequence continues at coordinate 4,039 of JALOCA010000071.1, forward strand.
CATCCTCTCCTATGGCGGCCGCGCCGACATGCTGGAACAGACCAAAAACCGCGTGCAGTACGTGCAGGACGCATTGCGCGTCCAGGTGCGCACCACCGCCGATGAACTGCGCCAGGCCGCCGACGTGATCGCGGAGCGGCTCAATCGGGCCAGGGGCCCATGGACTTTCCTGATTCCGCGGAAGGGCTGGTCGTCGCTCGACAAGGAAGGACGTCCGATCTACGACCCCGTTGCCGATGCCGCCTTTGTCGCCCGGCTGAAGGAAAAGCTCGACGATCCTTCCCGGGTCAAGGAGGTCGATCTGCACCTTTACACCCCGGAATTCGCCCGTGTAGCCGTCGACGAGTTCGTTCGTTTGCATGAAGAAGCAAAGACCAAGGAGAGACGGCCATGATGGTGCGCAACTGGATGCAGGCAAACCCGACGGTCATTCCGAGCGACACGCTCGTGTCGGAAGCCAAACGAATCCTCAGTGAGAACAACCTGCACGCCTTGCCCGTCGTCGATAACGGCAAGCTGCGCGGGCTGGTGACCCGGGCCAACCTGCTGCGCATGGGCAGCTTCGTCCTGCGTACGCAGAGCACCGACGAGTTCAACTTCTTCGTCACCCGACTCAAGGTGCGTGACATCATGGTGCGCAACCCGGCAACGGTTCGGGCCGATGACACCATGGAGCACTGCCTGCAGAAAGGCCAGGAACTCGGCGTCGCACAACTCCCTGTCATCGACAAGGATGAAGTGGTGGGGGTTATTTCCGCCAACGAGATATTCCAGCTCGCGGCCCACTGCCTGGGCGCATGGGAGCGCCGCAGCGGTGTTACGCTGGCGCCCATCCGCTTGGGCCCCGGTGTGCTCGGGCGGATTGTCGACGTGGTCGAAGCAGCAGGTGCCGTGCTGCAGGCGGTGTATCCGATTGGACGCCAGGATACCCAGACGGAATGGGGTTATCCGGAGAAGAAGGTCATCCTCCGCTTTCATGCCGACGCAGGGCACAACGTCGCGGCCGCACTGGAGGCTGCAGGATTTCCGGTCATCGAATCGACCGAGATGCAGCACTCCGAGCATCTTCAACCGGCGGCGCAAGGTGGCGGACACTGACAAGTATCGACAGGCGTGAAACAATGTGCCCGCCGCTGGTGAAAGTCGGCGCTGGCGCGACGGCGATACTTGAACGGCCAGCCATGGTGCAGACCGTGTGGGCCCCAATCTGAAACAAGGACAAGACAATGAAACTGGTAGTCGGCATCTCCGGGGCCAGCGGCGCCATCTATGGGATGAGGATTCTGGAGGTGCTGAAGCATGTCGGGGTGGAAACCCACCTCGTGATGTCGGATTCCGCCAAGCGCACGATCGTGTACGAAACCGACTATACGATCGATGCCGTCAAGAAGCTGGCCACTTATGTGCACGATATCAACGACGTCGGCGCCTGCATCTCGTCGGGATCATTCAGGCACGACGGCATGGTGATCGCGCCATGTTCGATCAAAACGCTATCGGCGCTGGCGAACTCGTTCAATACCAACCTGCTGATCCGCGCCGCCGATGTCACCCTGAAAGAACGGCGCAAGCTGGTGCTGATGATTCGCGAGACTCCCCTGCACCTGGGTCACCTGCGATTGATGACGCAGGTGACTGAAATCGGCGCCGTGCTGGTGCCGCCGCTGCCGGCCTTCTATCATCAGCCGAAGACGCTCGATGACATCATCAATCAGTCGGTCAACAAAGCGCTCGATCAATTCGATCTGGGCGTGGAACTCGACCTGTTCAAGCGCTGGACCGGAAATGAAGAACGCGAACGCGCCAAAAAGCCGCAGTAATGCCGTGACGGGGATC
>JALOCA010000072.1 GCA_023227965.1 Lentimicrobiaceae bacterium
TTTTTTTTGATTGTTAATATAAAGCTCTAATCTTTAGCTTGCGAACAACATAATATATGATTGCGAAACCTACAACCATAAGAGCTGCAAATTTAAGTATTTTCTGAACATTACTCTGAAACGGTGACACAGGAGCGACACCAGCCGGGAGCTTGTCTGAAAAAAATTTATCAGCTAATTCTCCAAGTCCAATCCCAGCTAACACCTTGACAGCGAACATTATGCCTTTGATTATTACACCCATTTTGATTTTTTTTTTTGTGATACAAAGAATAATAAAAGACAAATTTGTCCTTTATTATTTGAAAAGTCAAGAAAAAAACAATAAAAATTAATATAAAGTCAGAAAAAAAATAATAAAAAGTCAGAATAATAAAAGATATGAAGATCTTTTTCTCTTAAAATAAGGCATAAAAAACGGTAATTTGCAACATATTTATCCATCATATATAACGATGGTGTGAATTTTACCAAAAAAAATACAATATAATAATCTTCATTCGCCACACATACCAGTCCATTAATCGCAAGTAGATAATCAATTAAACCAGCTGGTATAATATACCCACTACTTTTTACAAAATTATCGCAAAAAAACAGTCTATTATGTACATAATCCGCAAGCTGCTTATCAGTGACATTGGTATATTCCGGATTGTTTTTTATATCCGGGGCTTTTGAAACGTACTTTGCGGCATAGTTACACGCCCGGCGAATGGTTTTGATTATTGATTTACCTTTCCGAGTCTGGAGAGCGTTTGGCGAGAAACCGAGGTTGTCATAAAAAGTATGACACCAAGCCCGGTTAAGGACAGAATAATTAATATAAGGCATATCCATAAAACAATGGAAATGAGGACGACCAGCCTTAGTAAGTTCCTTAACGGCAACATAAGAAGCGAGACTATAATTTTTTTTAAGATTTTCAATGTATTTTGAAAAACACTCATTTGCATATCTGTTCGTGACATCATCTGGAAAAGTTAAAGTTATGAATTTGATTGTATTTGTGCGGAGGTTGAATTGCCTGATTATAGTTGATCGTACTATTTTTTTTTCAACATTAAATTTTTTTTGTTTTTTTCCGATAACCCGACCGCCTTTAGCTTTGTGGTTGCCAGCTCCCGCCCTAGTACACGTAATTTGTCCTGTTTCGTACAGTCTATACCTTAATTTCGTGTCATGATCAATTAACATATATATTGATTTACAGCGTATTACAAAGATTAATCGGATTAAGCAAAATGTTTTTGACAAGATCAAAACAAAACCGGGGCGCAAAAGTCATTACGACTAATCAGCACCCCGGGAAATGGACTACCACGGACGATTGGGGCGATGCCTTGAGCAAAAATCATCCACGCTCACCGCGGGGCGCATAGACACAGTACCCGGATTCCCAAATTTTTGGTCAATAACCAAACCGGGGACAGGAGGAGAGTACATACATTCCCCCGTATTGGGTGACATTTTACTTTTTCTAAAAAAAACACATTCTTTACACTTCATTTTCATTAATTTTCGAGTTTTCAAATTTTAAATTATCATATTGCCGCTGAAAATACTTCTCAGCAGCTATTAATTTTGACCGGGGTATAAGCTCCATATCTACGATATTTTGCACTTGTATCATCTTAGACAAGACCCCACATACTTCGCGCAATTGGATGCGTAATTTCACGCGTAAAATAGCCTCTTTTGTTGTCATAATTGCTTTGATTTGATTGCGTACTCAGAGCAAGGGCAAATGTAGATCACAAACTCATGACAAGTGAGTTTTTTTGCGGTTGTATTGCCACAATCACAAGCGTAATTGGTGATCATGTATAACCCAGCACAATTAAGCTCCGCGAACTTAATTGCTTTGTCCATTGAAGTAGTGTAATATTCTGTCATTACACAATCGTTTGATTCACAACATTGAGTCTGGCTAATGGATGCAATTTACACCCTGTTAGCTTAACAAACTGCCTTATTTCACAATCAGACGGTATAACAAACCGTTTCAAAGTTTTATTTCGCTTATTATTCAAGCAGTCCTGAAAATTAGCGTAAACAACTTCATTACTGTTGTTCAAATAAAGATAAACGGGTCTTTTTTTCATGATTTTTATTTATTGGTTTGTACGTCCGTAAATGTAAGTAGCGGATTAACACGTGTCAATTTTATTTGACGAACAAAAAAAATCCGGTGACAAACAGCCACCGGACATACATTAAACACAAAACATACAGCAAGACAAAATTATATAAGAGTAATTCTATAGCCATCAAAACGCATGAACTCATACCCGGTCACGACTATCCGGGAGAAATATAAATCCTGAGAATATACATTATTTGGGAACGTGAAATTATCGGTAACATCCCCAACTAAAGCAATATTTCGCAGCGTGAAAAACAAGACATTGCCATCATCATACAAAGCCACATGATTATTGAGAGCAGTTCCTAGGGCAGCATCCGTGCCAAATTCCACATTAATAGCCACGTATAACTTGAGCGCATTATACGTCACAAATTCAGACCCAGCAATTAAGCCTTGATAGAACAACCTTTCGTTTGAATCAACATCAAACGTATTATTAATATACCGTAGCAGATATTTACTCTCCATCAGTCCAAAATTTCGATGTCAAAATACAAATTAAAATAAGCCCCTATCTGATCAGCGAGCGAATAATTAACGTGGTTGAATACCACGTCACAAGCATTATTAATCACCAAACCATTATAATTATATTCGCCCGGAAAAGTAATAGGTACACCAACCCCTGTTACTATGTTAACCCCAGCAGGCGCGACAATATTCTGCGCTGGCAAACAAGGGTGTTGAGCCATACCAATTAATACTTGGAATTGTTGAGTATTATTATCATAAGGATTAATGACAGTGCCGAGGGTTATGTTCCGAAAAAATATATCAAATATAATACGTCTCACAGCAAAAGTGCGAGTGCTAACAATTATCTGTGACGTAGTCAGCGCAGTTGCCCCAGCATTCACAACCGATGTTCCACCGATCGAATAAGCAGTATTTTTCCTTGGTTTATCCATAATATACACTATACCAATGTTTAACCCCACGCAAATAATTATCATAACTATCCTCAAAATATCCTTTCGCCTTCAATGTATCAACATATTGTTCCACTTGCAGGGGAGCATTATAATATTCAGGATACCCGAGGTTTGTGTAATACAAGCGGAAATCCTTAACCCCAGCCTCCAGATCATCATATTTTGCGTGTCCATACAGCACCCCGGTTGCAGTAGTCAACCTCTTAACAGGCAGCTTCATCCCGGAAGGATTGTAACCCTCAACAAAAGACTTCGACCTGAAATTATTTGTTTCGTGTGCAAATTGAGAGACTATAATAGGGATCATTTCATCCGTAAAGCCATTAGCTCTGAGATACTCAGTAATTAATTTTCTTATAGTATCATTTTTTTGCATTAGAAGGGATTGGATTATTGCGAAAATAAGAAACAACAGCATCAACCAAACCAGCCAACCATTTGAGCCAGCGCGCGACAAACTGTATTTTTCCGATGAGTTCATTCATCGGGGCTATTATTTAGGTCAGCTGCCAGAGTTTCTTCCAGAGTTTCTTCCGGGGTTTCTTCCGGGGTTTCTTCCGGGGTTTCTTCCGGGGTTTCTTCCTGTATATCATCCTCAAAAGATAATGATTGTTTCCGCATCCAAAAAAACGCAACCACAACCAGTATCAAACCAAAAAGTAACAGATTGCGAGGGTTAATGTATTTTTTCATACTATATATATATATATAAGATCAACTATTTACGGCGCATCCGCCTTAATTGAGCCATACGCCGACGAGCAGCCAAAGACCCTTTAACCTGCCAAGCTTTTTTTGCCCCCGGTTTTGATCTGGTCACTGTTTTGCGCTTACGCCGCCCCTGCCTGATTGATACAACAGGCTTAACCTTCCTTCTCCGCCTCCGAGGTTTCGGTATTAATTTTTGCAGCAGGAAAAATCCGCCTACAATCAATACTATTATAGACCAAGGCTTATACTGTGTAATTAACTGCTTAATTTTTGATATTATTTCACTCATTTTCTTAATATTTTGGGTAACAGAAACAGACCAGCAAGAGCCAAACCAGCATAAGTAATCAATTTTGGATCAAGACCAGCACCACCGCCGACAGAAACCGCACCACCCGTTTCCTGCAAAACTTCATTTCTTTTTCCGCTCAAAAAGCCAGCTATACCAGACAGTACACCACCCGACACGGTTTCCCCCTTTTGCACCCCCGCCAAACTCTCAGCTTCTGACCGAGATTTGCCAAGATTCATAAGTTTTTGCACGAGCTTTTGTTGACTTTGCGCCTCTTTTGCCTCTTTTTTAACGGATTGCACAATATCCCTTTGTTCCTTGCTAGTCCCTGTCACAAGGTTGATAGCAGACCCGGCGACTTTAGATGTCACAACCTTAACGCCTTTTGCACCCCCCTTTATCGCCTTAACAACAGTTCCACCCCCGGCAACAGCACCAGCCAGCAAGCCACCACCGCCAATTACACCAGCGACAGCACCGATTCCGGTTGCGGCAGTAGCAGCAACCCCCAGTCCAATCGTAGCACCTTTAAGCACTTTCCCAAGGACTGTTTTTGGTTTCCAATTCTTGAATATTTTCATTATATATCAACTTTCATGACAGTAGCCTGAACACCCAGAACAGAAGTCACAAGCACCTTATCAATGTTCGATGCAAGATTATTGATCACAATAACCGGAGCATCATTATACATAGTTGACAGGCTTGCAAGCTCGACTGAATCATACACCTGTGCATGACCGTCTTTGTAGAACACCTGAACCCGGTCGGTTACAGTAACCAGTCCGGGGAGAGAGAGTACAGAAAATTTATCAAACTGTGTTTCGTTATTCGCTATCACAGCAACAGAAGTGTATTTAAACATCGAAACGCCGGCGTTATCAGAGCTACCAAAGAAGTTAATTGCACCAACAGCTGAAGTTGTACCCGATATTGTAACATTCTGTCCGGGGATATGTCCATCAGCTAAGATTATACGATTGTCATTAGCAGCAAGTGCGCCAACGTTGATTATGCCGTTAAATTGAGCAATGTCAGCCGCCAATAGATTAAGTAATACCCCTCTATCCTGAGTATCAATCCTCAAATAATTTATAGCTGCGCCAGCATCATTCCATATCAAAAACTCAGGTAGGTACGTAATATTGAACTGAAACGCTGTACCTATACCCCCGGCAGCAGTTCCAATTAATAGAGCAAAATTAAGATTATCCGGGTTTGCAACCACAGAAAAGACAGCCACAGCCAGCAGTATTATTGATATAATATATTTTTTCATTGTTTTTTTTTTTTTGATTGTTAATATAAAGCTCT
>JALOCA010000073.1 GCA_023227965.1 Lentimicrobiaceae bacterium
TCAGAAAAACCTGATAAAGTCCCAAAGAAGAAATATACAGACGGGCTGATTTTATCTTCTTCGTACAGTTAAACTCTTTCCTGAAATAAACCGGACGGTGATCATCGGGAGTTTTCCCTTCTGCAACAATCCATTCGGCTTTCCATAATGCGTGGTCGAACATTGCTGTTTCCCACCAGGCGGGCTCGCTCCATGAACTCGGTTTTTGTTTGTTATCCCAGATGCGTACCTGCCAATAATAGCGCATTTTCGATTCAAGCTGACGTCCTTTGTATTCGACATTCACCGATTGATCTGACATCACTTTCCCTGAGTTCCACACCAGTTTATTTTTCTGGTTAAACAAGGCCGGTGATTCAGCGACCCGAACCTCATAGGCCGTTTGTCTGAAATTTGATTCGGAAGCATGAGTCTGCCAGGTAAGCCTTGGACTTGCGACATCAATCCCTAATGGATTCGAAAGATATTCGCACAATAAACCGGAAACTACAGTATTTGAACCAAATAATAAAACCGGCAAGTGCAAAATCGCAAGTAAAATAATAAATCTGGTCTTCATCATATTAAGTTTAAATTATACTTAAATACCAGCTTTATATGGATTGTCATTTGCTTCAAATTCATATTTACCGGAATTCACTTGAAATATTTTATGTTTCATATTATGTTTACAATTTCTTATACCCGATTTCTATGAGTTGCTGGTCGAAGTTTTCAGGTAATTTTGTCATCGGTTTATTCATATCTTGCGATGCGTAATTGAGCATATTGCAGAATAAACGATCAGCTGCAGGGTCTTTACCGAGGTTTTCTCCAATAAATAATGTGTTCACAATGAATCGTCCCTGACCAAAATTCCAAATCCCTATATGGATTCCTGAGCAATAGGTATGACTTATGCGTGTTGCTCCACAGACTGTCTCCAAAGGATAAGTAAGTGGAGTATCCGCTTCGTCGAAAGTATGTGGCCCTTCTTTCCCGTCTATACTATATGCTTGAGATAAAGTATATCCCGAAATAATATTGCGAAAATATTTGTAATCCATCATGCCCCCTGAAGGCATTCCATCAAAAACCGGATGGTTCTTTGCCCATCGATCAGCGCGAAAATAAGCGGCTACATGGTCCATCCTTGCCATTAGTCCTTTATTGACAAGAGGCAACCAACGTGTAGTATTTTCACCATTTTTGAATGTCGAAGGAGAAAGAAAGATCGCAACGCTGCCACAAGCCATTTGGCGCACGATACTTAGCATTGTTGTACTATCCTGTGCCTTTCCGGCAATCAGAATTAACTGTCTTTTCGATTGAGTGGCATGATTAAACGGAAGTATTTTGACATTGTGTTCCTGCAACCATTTGTTGACTACAGTATCTGTACCGCAAAGTACAATCTCTTGTGGCGTTTTGGGGAGAGCCGTAGGATCAGTAACATAAAACTCTGTCTTACCTCCCATGGCAGTACCTCCTTTGTCCAGGGTTGCCAGAAACTGATATGTACCTTCCGCTCCGTTTATCGTAATATCCTCCGTCAAAACTGTCTGGGCAAACGGAGGCTCCTCTCCATTTATTATTTGAGGTATATTGACAAGCACTCTCTTATCAAATACAGGTTTTAGATCAGGACCCACTACCTGAATTGTTGCCGGATACTTTCCCGGCGGCAAAATGTCCAGATTGGAAAATGAAACCCTTAATTGAATCCGATTACCGCTGTATATGCTTTGCGGCTCGGTGCTTAAGCACCAGCGAAGTGAAGAATTGGCCAATAAAACAGAACCAATCAGTTCGGGCTTGAGTCTGCGAAAATTTGTAGCTACACTTTCTCCCCAGCTATAATCCGCAACACTATTGGTTGGCGTATAAGCAACTAAATAAGGATTGGACCGATTTGCTGCATCAGCAGTTTCACGAAGGGAACATGCTGTTTTATATGCATCTTTAATATAATCTTCCGGCCGGGTCCAACAACTTCTTAGGTCAAATTTTCTCCAATCGGCAAGAAATTTACCATATTGGCGTTTAAAGTAACGGGCATCATCAGATTGTTCTTTGCCCCATTGCTGATAATCTCCGAGTTCTGATGGTAAATCGACAGGCGCACAAAGACCGGTTTCGCTAATAAAAATCTTTTGACTGGAAGCATTTGATTTGCCCGAGAGTTCATCAAGTGTTTTTATACTATATGGTATGAATTTATAGGGATGGCAATCTATTAATTTATCTTCTCTGACATCCCATGTTATAGAACCCGGATTACTCATGCTTCCGATTTCTTTTGACTGATCAAATCGTCCACTGTTTAAACTAAACATTCGGGTTGGATCAAGAATCCGTAATGAAGGCAGTAGATTAACTGCTTTGCGAAATAGTATCCCATCATGCGTTTCATTAAGTACGCCCCACATTACTATACATGGATGCATTCTATCACGTTTGACAACATCCCCTATTGAATTTTCAAATCGTTTACCCAATTGAATATCAAAATAGTCAGGGTTCTCAAGTTTATATACACCACCATGTTCTCCCATTTGCCAGGATCCGTAATGCTCCTGATAAACCATAATACCTAATTCATCATAAATGTCAAGTACACGGGGATTAGGGCATCCAAAGAAAATCCTTACAAAGTTAAAGCCAAGAGACTTCATATTAATTACATCCCTTCTCAACATATCTTCATTTAATGGAACGGTATATCCCACCGGATAATGTGTAGCAAAATTGGAGCCCTTTAAAAAAATTCTCTTACCATTAAGTCTAAAATAACCATCCTCAAATCGGAAATCACGAAATCCGAAACGGACAGAGCGGTCGTCAATGAACGTATTTGTCTCTACTGAAGCTGTTATGCGATAAAGCATTGCCTCATCCGGACACCATAACTTATGGTCCGGCACTGGAATCTCTAATTCAACAATATTGCTGCCAGGTTCAATTTTATGTGTATAATTTTCCAATGCTACAGTCAATCCCGTGCGTGCTTCCGAAATTTTAAAAGATAAAGATGATGATGTCTCTTTGGACTGAGTATTCAAAATAGTTGTTTGTATCTTTATTTTACCAGTTTTCCAGTCTGGAACAACATACAAATCAGCTATACGAACAGCCGGAACCATCAACAATTTCACATCCCCAATTATACCTCCTGAATTGTAAAATGAGTTGCTTCCATATGGATAATTTTTCATGCCGGAAGGAGTTTCTTTAAGCGCAATGCCTTCAATCGGCGTGTAGGTGGGATTGAGTACACGAACAACCAGCAGGTTCTTTCCACCCTGAATTAATTGATCGGTTACATCGAATTCAAAGGGGATTTCGCTTCCTTCATGACTTCCAATGGATTTGCCATTTACCCATACATCAGCTAAATAATCTACAGCATTAAATTTTAGAAGATAACGCCCACTCTGATGAAGATTTTTTGGTGTGTCAAATTCACGCCAATACCAGGCTACTCCATGATAATCATGAAAGATATCCTGAATGACCCAAGGTACGGGGGTTTGTTTGGAGTCGGAAACCGGAGGCGTTATAAACCAGTCGTTTTGACGACCCACATTGACGCTGTCAATGGCAATTCTCCAGTTATTCCCGTTAAGTGAGATTGTTTGAGTACAAATTCCTCCCGGGTTTTTCAGCTTAATCTCTTTTGAAAAAGACAAGTTGCATAATATGCTTAAAAGTAATGCCAGTAAATTCTTCATAATTTTTGTTAAGCTATAATTCATTTTTAACTGCATTTACATAAAAAAATTATTTTCTTAAACTCCAGTATTGCATCTCTTCATATTACAGATAACTGGAGAACCAATATTCTCCGGATTCGACATTGAATACTGCACAACCGTTTTCTACGTGAAGGAATGTCGCACAAGAAGCGTTTTTGAGTTGCAGTTCGCCTTCTTTTACATTGGAGACATCTTTTGTAGGCATATAGATCGTAGCGGTCGTATTGGGCGGAACCACGACATGCATTGAAAATGTCGCTCCTTCAACCTTCCAGTCACAGGCGATTTTTCCCCTCACCGAGTTGTAATCGGATTTGGCCCATGTCACTTTGCCGCCCATTCTCGGAGCGATCGAAAAATGTTTGTAGCCGGGAACCAGTGGATCGGGACGAATCCCTCCGACCGATCCAAAAATCCATTCGGAAACCGCGGCAAACCCGACATGGTTTAATCCGTTCATGGGACTCGGATTGATACCCATCCCCGGAATATACCCATCAAAACGTTCCCAGAGTACCGTCGCCCCTTGATCGACCATGAAGCCAAACGAGGGAAATTCCGGCTTCATTGCAAGTCGATAGGCCAACTCATGGTGACCGTTTCCCGACAATACGTTCAGCAGTGGAAGTGTTGAGATAGTTCCTGTAGTCACATGTCCGCCTTTCAATTCAATAGCGTTTAGAAGCTTTTCCATAAGAAGTGGTTTTTCGTCGGGTTTCGCAGCATTCCATCCCAGCGACAAGGCATACGCGGTCTGAGCACCGGTTTCTGGTTCTTTATCACGAAGACCAGCAATTATGGGATCACTAAACAACTTGCTCACGAACGCTTCAGCAGTCTCACTGTCCTGCCTTTTGCCAAGCACATCTGCTATATCACGAAATAATTTTGTGATATAGATAAGATCTATCCTCTGAATCAATTCCTTCGATATATGACCCTCTCCCAAATCACCCCATTTTTTTGCACCGGGACGTATTGTCATGAATGCCGATAGCCAATCCCCATTATGTTCAGGCCAAAGGACGGTACCCTTCTCATAGTTTGACATTAGCAGATAAATATATTTCCGAACCGCCGGAAATGTCTCATTAAGTAGCCTTTTATCTCCGTAGTTCAACCAGGAGGTCCACGCCATGGTCAGCACCGCATCCGACCAAATGCATGATCGCTGACCGTCCATTTCAGGCGATTGTGATGGGAAATGGCCATCTTCCCATTGATCGTCCATCATGTCAAGGCAACGTTTCCTAAAGTAGGTGGATGTATCAAAGTTGTACGTCATGCTTTGTGCCAACGTCGATCCACAATC
>JALOCA010000074.1 GCA_023227965.1 Lentimicrobiaceae bacterium
CCATTCGGCGCAGCCTGTAGCCTGTCCATAATTATTTTTAGCAATAACTTTCCAGTAATAATGTGTGTTGGCAGCCATTACCGGAGGAGCGTAAGAAGCAGAAGTTACATTCTGTACAAAAGGAGGATTGGTCGTTGTTCCCATGTAAACATCGTAATTGGTAGCTCCACCACCATCAGCCCATGATAAAGTAAAATTACGGGCAATGTTGGTTGCACCAATTGCTGGTGTAGGGGTGGTTGCACATAATGGAGGTACAGGAGCTACATTAGGTCCTATAAAATCATCAACATACAAGTAGTACATATAGTAAGAATAGTAGCGTATGGCAATATACTTAGTTCCTACAGGCAAGTCGGTTTTAACAAATTGTGACCAACTTGTCGAAGTACAAGTAATAGGTGTACCCCACGTAAAATCAGTATTTACATTATTGCCTGTGCTTGACCAGCCTACAACAAAATCTTCTCCAGATGTATTATATGCTGCATACCAAAAAGAAACAGTTTGACTACCAGCGGTAGTAAGTAGCATTGGAGTAACAAGATATTGATCATAGGGCGATCCACTAGCCATTGATGAAAACCTGAATGACCGTGCCCCCGAATGAAACTTATCGGTAGAGTGAGTCATCAGGTTTGATGATGGCGGAGAGGCGATGGCATAAGACATTGACCATCCCGTAGGTGGGGCGGTCGCACTCTCAAACCCCTCGGTCAACTGCGCCATCGCAGAGAATCCAACAACGAAGCTGAACATCGCTGTTAAGAAAAAAGCTATTAGCTTTTCCCGCATAAAGTTGGTTGTGTTCATAATTGTAAATAATTGGTTAGTAATTGGTTTATTATCAAATTTATTAGTTTAACATTAATTATCAGATACTAATGATCTCAAGTTTCAATAAATTTTATGAGTGCGAAAATATATATTTTTTTTTTAATACAAATTGTTTTTGCAAAATTTATAAAAAATATTCTTCCACTGTTAATCAGTTCATGATTTAAAATACAATCGCTTTTAGTATAGCAGAAAGGCATTTCTATCTTGAAAAAAATGATGGTGGTGGTGTTTTATTTACCGTTGGTACTATAGTACCCTATCACATACAACTAAAAAATTCAGGTCGAGTTCATTTTGTATTATTTTAATTATAAGCTATTTAATTAGTCAATTATATTAATAAAAACGCATTTATTTGTTTTAAAATAGCAGAATATTTTTAATTAATTTTCTTTTTATTTTTTTCAGTACCTCTAAAACTTTAATACAAAACTATATAAAAATGGAACAAAAACCAAAAATAATAAACAACATAACTTATTTTCCTGAACCAATGGCAAAAAATAAAAAAAACAGCAGATTATGTGTTTAACATTTAATATATTACAATTATATTGCTTCTGATACCCCGGAAAAGATATATTATGTAGTTGCGCAAAACATTTGCTTCATTGTACGATTATTCTTCATAAATTGAAGAAAACAAGCGAAAAAGGACAAAAGAATGAAATTTGTACCCCTTATTATTACTTTTTGGCAGATAAAAGACCGTTGTAAAAGTTGTGTTTCATTCATTTTTCGACTACGCTTATTATAACAATCTACTAATCAGTTGTCATACTAAGCATCGTCGAAGTCTGAAAAGGTTTTTGCAACGGTCTCGGTAAAGGTATCCACACATTCTTCGAAAGAATTTCCACAAGTAAGAGTTTTTGAAGTAAAACCCATCAGCCATAAAAAAAGGGAGGCAAAATGCCTCCCTTTTACCAATAAACTAACTAAAGTTATTTACCCAGAACTATTCGTTTTGCAAGTATTTGCCCAGTAGTAGTGGTAAATTGGATGAAGTATACACCAGATTCGTAAGCTTCAGTATAAAGAACAAAGTTGTTTTTATTTACAGTTTGTTCATAAACTGTTTGTCCAAGAGAGTTACACAGTTTGAGGCTACTTACATTTCCGGGAAGTTCAATATGCAGATAATTTTGGGCAGGATTAGGATAAATCTTGATTTTATCTGCTGTAACTTCAGGAATACCTACAACATCCATTTGAATAAGAACCACTTCGGTTCCTACGTCGGGTGTGGAAGTGAAGGTAATTTCAGCATTTTCAACTGTTCCGTTAGGTAAACCGGTTGCATCAAAAACAACAGGAAGGCTGAATGTTTCGCCAGGAAATACAACTCCTGAGTGAGGATCAATGTTAATCCATGTTTGATAAGCGCCCAGTTCGTAACCGAAGATGTAATCGTTAGCATCATCCTGAACCAAACCACCCAAGGTTACAGTACCAGACTGATAGTTGGTAGTGATAAAGCATCCTCCGGCTGCTCCAGCTCCGGATCCAACTTCTCCGCCCACATCATGAGTTACTCCGGTAAGAGCGCCTGTATTGATATCAACCTGCATTAGCATGGAGCCTGATCCACTCTGATCAAATAACCACAATGAAGGAGCTCCTGTTAAATAATCGTAGGCTAAACCATACAAACTTGCAGTACCGACATTGGTAATAACATCTACTGTTGAACCATCACGGCCTACAAGGTAGTAATCGGTATCCCAATCACCGCACCAGAAAGCATCGTTATTGCTATCGTAAGCAATTGCACGAACAGCTACCGGAGAACTGATGGTGGTAACCAAAGTGTGGTTGGTGAGATCAATGCAGTAAATGGTATTGGATGCAGCACCTCCATAAAGGTATTGTCCATCGTAAGCCAAATCACGTAGTTCGCTTACTCCGGGTACCTGGAAGGATTCGATATAGTTTCCATTAATATCAAATTTCTGAATATCTACACCTCCCCATAGTGCTGTATAGAAATAAGTACCATCAAATTCAACGCCTGCCTGGCCCAGTAAACCGCCAGCCGCCGTTGTAACATCAATATTAAATTGCAAATCCCAAACGTCGTCAACTGCATTAATCAGTTGTGTTTCGCGTGGGCTGAATTCAGTTGTAGAAGGATAATCGGTATTTTTTCTTTCAGCAATCTGCAATTCAAGATTGGGTGATGCTTTTTTATTTAGCTGAACGAGAATAGCATTCCAGTTAAGTTCGCAGGAACCATTGTTGTTAATGGTAATATAATCGGTTAGGGTCTGGTTAGGAAGAACTACAACCTGCATAACTTCAGGAGAAACTTCCATTGTCGGGCTTCCTAATTCAAAATTAAGGGTATTGGCACCGGCATTGATAGTATAGTTTTGTTCGTTTGCTTCGCAGTAACCCTGAGCGCTACAATTAATATTATAAGTACCGGCTTCAAGTTCCATAGAATAGGCTCCGTTGGTTCCTGAAACTGCCGTTATGGGGGCACCTGTTCCGTAAGCACTTACCGTTGCTCCGGCTATCGGAGTTCCATTAGTAAGGTCGGCTACGGTTCCCAGTAAGGTAGCTACAAGTTTTTCGTAAATCTTTACATTGTCTAAGTACCAGTAGTTGATGTCATAACTATCAGCACCATTAGCTACAAATCGTACTTTGAAGTTATGGCCCAACGCAAATTGTGTAATATCGTAGCTGTATGATGTCCAATCAATACTGCTGGCATTAACAAATTCATTTACTAAATTCCACTGGTTGCCATCCCATACTTCTACTGTTAACTTTTCAGCACTGTTACTGCTAAAGTCGCTTAGGTAAAGGTCGAAATTTAATGTAACATTGGTTGTTGCATAATTTACACCGTTTAATTCCGGGCTAACCAAAGCATAAGAATAACTTTGAACGGAAGGGCTCCAGTTGAATTCAGCTGTAGGGGCAGGATTTCCTCCAGATGTATTGATGACCCAGTTACCCTGTTCCGGATCAAATGACCAATTTTGTGTTTCAAAGCCATCATTCCACGGTTCAAAGAAAGGTAACGGAGTGCCACCCCATATATGCACAATAATAGGACCTGCTTGTGGTGATTCGCAATCAGTATATACTGCGGTTACGCCGTATGAATATTCACCAACAGGAACAGACAAATCGTCATAATACAATTGTTCAACAGGAAGAGTATCACTAATTGCAACATTATCCCTATAAACTATGTATCCTATAAGTTCATCAACATCGGCACTGTTGTTGGCAACTACCGGCAGATGACCTATGGTGGGAATACCACCTGTATTGCGGAATGTGGTTTTGGTGAGGGGCTGCAGAGGAGCAGCAGCGGCGTCAGCCATACCTTCAACAAATCCCTGGAGGTTCCAGTTGTAGTTGAGGCTATAAGCAGTAGCCATTGATTCCCATGCAACGCCATCGAGACTGATCATGTCACCATATCCGGCAATGGCAGGACCTGGATCGCAACCGGCAGGAAATTCACCTATTGGATCGTCGCAAGAATAACCAATCCAGAAATCCCGGGTTCCGTCAATAAGAACAGGTGTGTCAAGAGTTACGGTGTTCCAAACATTGGACTGAACTCCTGCCAAATGTTGGTCAACTACAAGGTTGGCAGCATTAGCGCCTATCCAGACTTTCAGAGTATAAGTAGTATTGGGACCTCTGGCGAAGAAATTAACCTGCTTGAGGTATAATCCATCATACTGGGCAATCTGAGCGGCATCCCAACGGATGGCTGCCATAAAACTGCCACCGCCAGTGAGTCCGATACCGTCGTAGTTTTCACCATTATCCCAATGTATCCATTCGCCCGGAGCAATAACAACACTCGGTTCTTCCCAGGTAAGATGTACATCATTAAAAGAACTTCCTGTTACTGCAGCTGCAAAATTTGTCGGTGCATCACAGGTGGTTTCACGATAAAGGCTAATGTTATCTATCTGCCATTTGTTTATGTCGGCTGTTGCCGTTCCATGAGCAGTATAACGAATTTTGAATGCCTGGTTAAATGCATATTGTGAAATATCAATGTGCTGAGGTGTCCACGGCATATCTGCAGTGTTTTTAAATTCTGCTACCTGGTGCCATCCATCAATATTCCATACTTCAACTGTAAGCAATTCTTCTTCGGTAGCAT
>JALOCA010000075.1 GCA_023227965.1 Lentimicrobiaceae bacterium
ATTGTTGAGAGACTGTAAAAATTTTTGTGTAAATCCTTCAGATGGTAAAATATAATAACCATAGGAGGATTTTTTTTATGACAAAGCGAGAAAGGAAATCGGATCGGTTGCCGGAAGGATGGCTTGAAGGTTTCATTAAAGCCTATGACATCAAAAGCACGGAGGACATCAAAGGAGCATTGGCTGACCTGGTCGGGGGGACTGTGGAGAAGATGATGCAGGCGGAATTGGAAGAGGACCTGGGGTATGCCAAAAACGACAACGATAACAAATCTACGGACAACAGCCGGAACGGAAGCTCCAGCAAGACCTTGCGCTCCGAGTACGGAGAAATCGATATTGACATCCCTCGTGACCGCAAGGGAGAGTATGAACCGAAGATCGTACCCAAATACCAGCGGGAAATCAAGGGGCTGGATAACCAGATCATTTCCATGTATGCCAAAGGGATGAGTACCCGTGACATCTCTGAGCATATCCAGTCGCTTTACGGGACGGAAGTATCCGCGGAAATGGTCTCGAAAATCACCGACAAGATTTTACCGGACATCAAGGAATGGCAGAGCCGTCCATTGAAATCACTGTATGCGATGATGTTTTTCGACGCCATCCATTATCCAGTCCGGACCGACGGGATGGTGAAACAACGGGCCGTGTACATTGCGATTGGTGTTGACATGGAAGGAGATCGTGATGTGTGCGGGCTTTGGATCGGGGAATCGGAGAGCAGCAAATACTGGCTCAGCTGCATGAATGAACTGAAGAACCGCGGGATCCGGGATATCCTGATCTGTTCGGTCGATGGCCTGACCGGATTCAATGACGCAATCCGGTCCGTTTACCCGGAAGCGGACATCCAGCGCTGTATCGTTCACCAGGTCCGCAATGCCATGCGGTATGTCAGCTACAAGGACCTGAAGGTCTATACGGCGGAAATGAAAAAGATTTACCAGGCTTCGACGGAAGAAGCGGCAGTGACGGAACTGGACGCCTTTGAGAATAAATGGGGCAAAAAGTATCCGGCCGCCATCAAATCCTGGCGCCAAAACTGGGTGGAACTCAGCACATTCTTCAAATATCCGCCGGATATCCGCCGGTTGATCTATACCACCAACCGTATTGAAAACTTCAACCGCAGCCTTCGGAAATTCACCAAAGCTAAAGCCGCCTACCCCTCTGACACCGCTTTGCTGAAATCGCTCTATCTGGCCATTCAGGATATTACCGGGAAATGGGGGAAAATTCAAGGCTGGCATGAAATCTTCGGACAACTGGTGATCATTTTTGAGGAACGGATTCGGGTGGAAGATTACCAGTAAAAAATGTCCCGTTTTCACTCTTTACAAGAAACAAAACCACCTGCTATACTATTGCCATCAGGGAAAAGGGCCTCGGATCATTGGCTCTTGCATCCTGAACCATTTTATCCCTTGATTACTACTGAGGGATACACAAAATTCTTTACACTACCTGATACAAAGTAAATTCACACCTCCTCCCATCAATTTATGTTAGGATTTTGGCATAATATACTGTTCATTATGTATTTTGCCACTCCATCCTCATTATTTGTATCGGTTACTGCATCAGCCGCCTCTAAAACTTCAATAATTGCATTCCCCATTGCAATACCAACACCACAATTCAGCAACATTTCAATATCGTTATAATCGTCTCCAAAAGCAGCTATTTGCGAGATAGGAATACTCCAAAGTTCTGCTAATTGTGCAATTGCATTGAACTTGGTTGCACTTTTATTCATTACAAGGCACAGCTTCCCGCCATCGGAAAGTTGAGCATACAAATTGGTAGAAATATTGGCCAGTATTTCTTGATATTCATTTTCAGAATTTATTTCAATTAAAACTTTGTCAGCAATAAAATCGGGCAAATCTGAAAAATTTGAATAGACTGTAGATCTTCTTAACATTTCTCTGTCATTCTCTGATTTACCCCAAATTAAAGAAGTATCAAAATTTGCATATATTTTATCATTAATTTCTATGGACAATTTTTTATCTGGATACTTATTTTGCATAGTATTTAATATTTGTATTGCTTCATTCATAGGAATACCCTGGTGATTGCCTATCAATTTTCCATCCACTAAAGTAAGCGTTCCATTGTGACAAATAACAGCATCACACGAAATCTGTTTTTGAAAATCCCTGGTTGCCCTAATCGGTCTCGCCGTTGCAAATACGATTTTAATTCCTTCCATACTTGCTTTTTGCAACACTTCTTCTGAAAATTGGGAGATCGTTTTATCATTATGCAGAAGAGTTTCGTCTAAATCAATCACCAACATTTTAATCATTGGTCGAACCTCCTATATTAATAGTATAGCATTTGTAAATTTAAAATATATAGATAATTATCGTATTTAAATTCATATATTTATTCAACGTGCAACAACTTATTTTTTAAGATAGATATTCCATAAAATCATTGTCATACCGTTACAGATCTGATCAAAAAGAGCAGGGGAGATCTCTCAGAAATTTAGCTATATAAAAAAATGCCAATAAATTGACAGTTCCAATTGTATCTTGTATGCTGTTTTTATCAGGAGCCCTTAAAAGGTGGTTACTCTATCAACAATATAAGCAAGAGTAATAAAATGAATAGAAATACAATAAAGGGAATCTAAATAGGGGGTGTGTATAATAAACGTTTTAGTTTTGGGTGGAACACGCTTTATGGGAAAACACTTGATAAAGTCTTTGATCACAAGAGGATATACAGTAACCATAGCAACACGAGGAATTACATCTGATGGTTTCAAGGATTCAGTTAACCGCGTATTAATCAATCGGACAGATGCGGATAGTATAAAAAACATACTGTCCGGAACGTTTTATGATGTGGTGTTTGACAGCCTGGCGTATTGTTCCAATGATGTTAAGTATGTTTTAGACTCAATAAATTGTAAAAAATATGTGACCATTTCCACAACAGCAGTCTATGATAAACATATTGACACAAAAGAATATGAGTTTAATCCTCTCAAAAAACCTTTAGTATGGTGCAATCGAACCGATTTTCCGTATGATGAAATAAAACGGCAGGTGGAATGTGCCATATATCAGGAATATCCCCATATTCATTCGGTTTCAGTTCGCTTCCCCTTTGCCATTGGTCCTGATGATTATACAAAACGTCTATATTTTTACATAGACCATATCATAAATCAAAAGCCAATGTTTATTGATTATTATGACAATCAAATGGCGTTCGTACGTTCCGATGAAGCCGGAAAATTTCTTGCTGTCTTTGCAGAAAATAATTTTTGCGGTGCAATAAACGGTGCAAGCGAGCAGACAATTTCTCTAAAAGATA
>JALOCA010000076.1 GCA_023227965.1 Lentimicrobiaceae bacterium
GGGTCGTCGGCAGCACCCGATGCAAAATCATATCCCTGTGTCTGTCGCAGGTTTACGGTATTACCGGTAAGCAGGTCTTCGAGTAGGATGGTAACACTTCCTTCGAAGGTGCTTTCGGTTACATTCAGACTGAAGTTCCCTCCCGTTCCGGCTTTAAATCCAAGGGAAACTATTGCTTCTTCCTGCGAATATGGCAAAGTGTTGATGGATAAAACTTCTCCAGAAGTGATGGAATAAAGCTGGGGAGCTTCTTCTATTCCCGAAAGCTTATAGGTATCGTACTGGTTGTCCCAACCTGTAGTGGCATCGCTGCGGAAGTTAATAAACGTTTCATCTTTATAACCGTTGCCGGTAACTTTGAGTGAAAGCAGGTCTTTTACCGGTGCTGCATCTTTGTAAAAATTCTGAGAATGGTGTACACGTGCATCTGCCGGAATGGTGAAGACCGGTGCTGCTGCATTGCTACGGATGAAGAATGCCTGTCCGGCAGGAATGATGCCATCGGTGAGAGATCCTATACCTGCTCCATTGCGGGTAAGATAATTACTGCCGTCCCAAACATATACGGATGCGTCAATGTTTGTTCGCGTCCAGCTTCCTGCACCCCAATCCAAAGCACAGGGAAAAGGATTTCCCGTGAGGTTCCAGCCATGGGCTAAATCGGTAAAAGACAATGCAGGTGTGGTGGTAGTATTCAGTGTGAGATCACTTGATGTTAACGTTCCGGTGAAAGGAATTGTGTTGGCTGTGGTAGTCCAAATCATAAAACCTTCGCCTGGATTAAGAGCCTTTGCCGGATCGAGGATGTAAGCAAAGTCGTTAGCCGGTTCGTTGAACGATTTAAGATAAATTTCGCCGCTCACCGCAGGGTTGGTAATTGAGAAAAGATAGGAAGTGTTTCCATTGGGTATGGCTGTTATGCTATGCCATGTATCGGGAGTGAGATAGCGTTCAACGGTGGTTGTCCCGCTGATGTTGGTGGTTCCGTCATTTAGCAGCGAACCGGTTCCGCCAGCATTGGATTTTATCAGTAAGTCCTGATTTATGGTAAGGCTTTTGCCGTTGTTGATAGTAAGGTTTGCACCGGAATTAATCGTAGCATTTTTACAGGCATAATTATCGGAAACAGTCAATGTGCCCGATGCTACTGTCATATCGGTAGTAGCGGCAGGAACACCATCACTCCATTTTTCGCTTTCAGTCCAGTTGCCAGTACCGTTCCAGATAGTGGTGGCGGAAGCATTAGTAGTAAACAAAACCTGATCACCATAACTTGTGCCGGCAGTATTGGTAGCATAGGCTTTTACATAGTAGGTTTGATTTGGCATTAGTCCGGTCATGGAAGCCGTAAATGCCCCTGTAGCCGAGGCTGCACCGTTATCCACTTTGTCGTCGGATATGGTGGGTGAACTGGTAGTATTCCAGCATACTCCGTGAGCTGTTGGATTGGGAATGCCAAGGTTGGTGATGTTGCCATTGCCGGTTGCTGTAGTTTTACCAATGTCAGAAACAGCTTGGGTGGTTACCGTTACAGGAGCCGACTCGGTTGCTATCCAGCGTGAAAAGCTGCTGAGTGAAGAGATAGTTATGGTATTGTTCTCTGTAGAAACCGTACCGCCTGCAAAGGCATAAGATGAACCGCCGTCGGATGATTTAAACAATTTAAGATTGCTTTCGGTTAGACCATTTAATTCTGAAGTCAGATAATTAAATGTTAAGGTAGCATTTAATCCGCTGTTTGTTGTAGGCGTAATATCATAATATCTGAGTATGCTGTTATTTCCACCCCAACTTTGATTCCCGTGGGCACGGGCGATGGTTGTGCTTCCCATATTGGCAGAAGTGGTAATCACTGCACCCAACCCTCCAACGTTTTGTGCATTCAAACTACTCAAGTTTCGTGTAGTAGTGATGCTTCCTGTTGCACCTGAGAAAATACCGCTACCTTCAATCAAATATCCTTCAGCACCAAGGGTAACCACCTGCCCGTTCAAATTCATGTTTTTTTCCAGAATGAGATTCCCATTTACGGTAATGCCTGAACCAAGCACCGGAGAAGAAGTGGAAGATACCATCAAGTTTTCAACCGTCGGAGTTCCGGAAATAGTTGCTTCAGAATTCCCAGCCCAGTTATAAATGCCTACGTTGTCGGAAGAGGCAGGTACTCCGTCGCTCCAGTTGGAAGCTGTACTCCAATCGCTGCTGGTAGTTCCGAGCCAGGTAGTAAAGGCTTCCGAATCGACCCAGTCTGTGGCTCCATCCATGTTGGTTAAAGTCCCATTGTAACTGTTTGAAGTAGCATCATAAAGTGTATTGCCCGAAGTTTCATTGAAACGATAATAAGCTACTAATCCACTTTCATCTCCGTTTAGTGAACGCATCATGCCTTCCCGTATTTCGGTTGCTGTGCGTACTTTGTTCCATACCCGGATTTCGTCCATCTTTCCACGAAAATATTTTTCACGGAACCAAGGCGCTGAACCTATTGTCAAGACATTCGAGTTATTCATGTCGGTGTTAACGGTTGATGTGGATATGACTTGTTTCCCGTTTATGTAAGCTTTTATACCATCAGAATAATTCCCCTTTTTCCAGGTAAAGGCTATATGGGTCCATTGGTTTAGCGGAATAGCATCTGAACTTGTAACGTTGTTTGACCCGCTATTAAATATTTCAGGATAGAGTTTATTTTGGTCCGAGATTCCTAAGCAAAAGCCACGTCTGGGGCTATTCGAATCGGCATCTCCGATAACTTTCTGATCGGTACCCGATAAAGTGCTGTAAACCCACATTTCAACAGTGATTTCAGTAAAACTTTGTGAAGCCATGCCTGGCACGGATACATAATCGTTTGTCCCGTCAAAATCAAGGGCATTATTATTCAAAGGTTGCCATATTCCGGTTCCCTGAATGTTAAAATTATACGGGTTTTCATTTGCATCGTTGTTGTTGATATTAACAGTGGTGCCCCGTGCGCCGGTAGCCGTAGGGTCAAACTCAATTGTAAAATCGGAAGAACCGCCTGCGGTAATGGTTGCTGAGGGCTGTGATGTTACGGTAAAATCTCCGGATTGTCCTCCTGAAAAAGTAACAGCACTGGCGCCAAGAGTTAATGTTTCATTCCCAGTATTTTGAATTGTGAAGGTTTTTGAAATAGTTCCACTGGGAATTAATTGGCTGCC
>JALOCA010000077.1 GCA_023227965.1 Lentimicrobiaceae bacterium
CCTGTCGCTCGCCTATTCGCCCGGCGTCGCCGCGCCGGTGCTCGCCATCGCCAAGGATCCTTCAGCGGCGTTCGATTATACGACCCGCGGCAACATGGTCGCCGTCATCACCAACGGCACCGCGATCCTCGGGCTCGGCGATCTCGGCGCGCTGGCGGCGAAGCCCGTGATGGAAGGCAAGGCCGCGCTGTTCAAGCGGTTCGCCGACATCGATTCCATTGATCTCGAGATCGATGCGAAGGAGGTCGACGCATTCGTCAACGCCGTGCGGTATCTCGGCCCCTCATTCGGCGGCATCAATCTCGAAGATATCAAGGCGCCGGAGTGTTTCGTCATCGAGGAGCGGCTACGCGACCTCATGGACATTCCGGTGTTTCATGACGATCAGCACGGCACGGCGATCATCTCCGCCGCCGGCATGCTCAACGCGCTGCTGCTGACGGGCCGCGATATCGGATCGGCGAAACTCGTCTGCAACGGCGCCGGCGCCGCCGGCATCGCCTGTCTCGATCTCGCCAAAGCCATGGGTTTCGATCCGCGCAATGTCATCCTGTGCGACACCAAGGGCGTCGTCTATCGCGGCCGCCAGGAGGGGATGAACCAGTGGAAGAGCGCGCACGCCGTGGACACCACGGCGCGAACGCTCGCCGAGGCGCTGGAAGGCGCCGATATCTTCTACGGCCTCTCCGTCAAGGGGGCCCTGACGCCGAACATGCTTCGCGGCATGGCGGACAATCCGATCGTCTTCGCCATGGCCAATCCCGACCCGGAGATCACGCCGGAAGAAGCGCGCGCCACGCGCGCCGACGTGATCATCGCCACAGGCCGTTCCGACTATCCCAACCAGATCAATAACGTCCTCGGCTTTCCCTATATTTTCCGGGGCGCGCTCGACGTGCGCGCCAAGACGATCAACATGGAGATGAAGATCGCTGCGACGAAGGCGCTCGCCGACCTTGCGCGCGAGGACGTGCCGGACGAAGTCGCCAACGCCTACCGTGGCGCCCGGCCGCGTTTCGGCCGTGACTATATTATCCCGGCGCCGTTCGACCCGCGCCTCATCTCCATCATTCCGCCCGCCGTGGCGCTCGCGGCGATGGACAGCGGCGTCGCGCGCCGCCCCATCGTCGACATGAAAGCCTATCGCGCCGAGCTAACGGCGCGTCGCGATCCGATCGCCGGGCTGATGCAGACTATTCACGAACGCGTGCGGCGTGATCCCAAGCGCGTCGTCTTCGCCGAGGGCGAAGAGGAGCAGGTGATCCGCGCCGCGCTCGCTTTCGTCAACCAGGGCTTTGGACGCGCCGTGCTTGTCGGCCGGGAGGATCGCGTCAAGGAGGCGGCGGAAAACGCCGGCCTCGAACTTCCCGCAGAGATCGAAATCCACAACGCCAAACTCTCTAACCGTAACGCAGTCTATGCGCAGTTCCTGTTCGAGCGCCTGCAGCGCAAGGGCTTTCTGATGCGCGACTGCCAACGGCTGATCAATCAGGACCGCAATCATTTCGCCGCAGCGATGGTGGCGCAGGGCGACGCCGACGCCATGGTGACAGGCGTGACGCGCAATTTCTCCCACGCGCTTGAAGACGTGCGCCGCGTAATCGACCACAAGCCCGGCCACCGCGTCATCGGCGCGTCGATCATTCTCGCAAACGGCCGCGTCGTCGTCGTCGCCGATACGGCGATCACCGAAATGCCCGACGCTCACGAGCTGGCCGAAATCGCCATCGAGGCGGCCGGCGTCGCGCGCCGCATCGGACTCGAGCCGCGGGTCGCCATGCTGGCCTTTTCGACATTCGGCTATCCGCCGGGCGAGCGCACGGCGCGCGTGCACCAGGCGGTCAATGTTCTTGACCAACGACGCGTCGATTTCGAATATGAGGGCGAGATGGGCGCGGACATTGCGCTCAACAAGGATCTCATGAGCGCCTACCCGTTTTCGCGACTCACCGATACGGCGAACGTCCTTGTCATGCCAGCGTTTCATTCGGCGGCTATTTCGACAAAAATGTTACAGGAACTGGGCGGCGCGACCGTCCTGGGTCCGCTGATCGTCGGACTCGACAAACCGGTTCAAATCGTCCAACTCGGCGCGACGGACACGGAGATCGTCAATATGGCGGCGCTCGCCGCCTTCGGCGTCGGCGGATGACCTACCCTCCCCTCCAATGATAGGGGTTGCGCCGTAAGCGCGGGGTGGGGTGAACCGCGCGGCCCGCACCCTGCTCACCCCCACCCGCGCGGCTTCCCCGCGCGACCTCCCTTGGGAGGCGATCGCACATGAAGCAAGAGACTGACGCTGATGAACATTACGATGATTGGTTCGGGCTATGTAGGTCTGGTCTCGGGCGCCTGTTTCGCCGACTTCGGCCATAACGTCATTTGCGTCGACGCCGACGCGACCAAGATCGAGCGCCTGAAGCGCGGCGAGATTCCGATCTTTGAGCCCGGCCTCGACGAACTCGTCGCCAATAACGTCGAACAGAACCGCCTTTCCTTCACCACCGAACTCGAACCGGCGGTCAAAGGCGCCGACGCGGTGTTCATCGCGGTCGGCACGCCATCGCGGCGCGGCGACGGCCATGCGGATTTGTCCTTCGTCTACGCCGCCGCGCAGACCATCGCCAAGGCGCTCGAGGGATTCACGGTCGTCGTCAACAAATCGACCGTTCCCGTCGGCACCGGCGACGAGGTCGAGCGCATCATGCGCGAAGTCAATCCGGACGCCGATTTCACCGTCGTCTCCAATCCTGAATTCTTGCGCGAAGGCGCGGCGATCGAGGATTTCAAACGCCCCGACCGCGTCGTCATCGGCATCGAAGATCCGCGCGCGCGCGAGGTGATGGAGGAAATCTATCGTCCGCTGTCGCTCAACGCGCCGCCGCTGATCTTCGTCGGGCGGCGCACGTCGGAGCTCACCAAATACGCGGCCAACGCTTTTCTCGCGACGAAGATCACCTTCATCAACGAGATCGCCGATCTGTGCGAAAAGGTCGGCGCCGACGTGCAGGAGGTCGCGCGCGGCATCGGCCTCGACAAGCGCATCGGCGGGAAATTCCTGCATGCGGGACCGGGCTATGGCGGCTCCTGCTTTCCCAAGGATACGCTGGCGCTGATCAAGACCGGGCAGGACGAAGGCGCGGCGCTGCGCATCGTCGAAACGGTGGTCGCGGT
>JALOCA010000078.1 GCA_023227965.1 Lentimicrobiaceae bacterium
TGGGAGAAAATTCGCAAGATCCGCTCTGTCGTCACCGGGGCGCTCGAAATCGAGCGCGCGCAAAAGCGCATCGGCTCTTCGTTAGAGGCGGCGCCGATCGTCTACATCGCGGACGAGTCATTGCGCGCGGCGTTGGAGGGCGTCGATCTCGCCGAAATCTGCATCGCCTCGGATATTCGCGTCTTGCCGGGAGAAGCGCCGATGGAGGCCTTCCGCCTGCCGGAAGCGCCGGGGGTCGGCGTGGTTTCGCAACGCGCCGCCGGCGTCAAATGCGCCCGCTCGTGGAAATATTTCGATCCCGCGACGGCTGACCCGGATTATCCCGACGTGACGCCGCGCGACGCACAGGCGTTGCGCGAGCTTGTCGCGCTCGGCCGCTGGAGCGCTTTGTGATCCTGGCAAGAGAGACATTGCGCCGACCCGTCGCCCCCTCCCTGTCCCTCCCCCGCTCTCGCAAATCGGGTGTTCCAGATTTGCGCATCGACTCCGAAGTCGGCGACAGCCGACTTCGGATGGGAGAGGGGACGCAAGCGAGCGGCGGCGCGCGCGTTCCTTGTCTCGACCCGAGCCTGACTCCCTGTCCCGCGCAGCAGGAGAGGGTTGGGGAGGGGATTACGCTTAAGTGAACGTCCTTCTCGCATTTCTCGCCAATACGATCGTGAATTTCGTCATCGGCCTCACGGTGGCGAAATTTCTCGGCCCCGAGGAATATGGCCGCTTCGCGCTCGCCTTCTCCATCGCGGTGGTCGTGCAGACGGCGCTCTATGATTGGCTGCGTCTTTCGGCGACGCGCTTTTACTCAAAGCGCACGCGCGACAAAGAGCCGGTGGTGCGCTCGACGCTCGACGCGGCCTTCATCGCCGTCACGCTCTTCCTCGCATTGGCCACAGGCATTTATGCGCTTGCCGGACCGCCGCTCGATTTCGAAACCAATCTCATCCTGCTTGCGCTGCTGACGTCGGTCGCCAACGGGCTTTTCGACTATTGCACCGCGCTTGTGCGCGCGCGCTTTCATGACCGCGCCTATGTGCGCCTCATGCTCGCCAAGAACGCGCTGTCGCTTGTTCTGATTGGCGGCGGCGCCTTTATTTTTCACTCGGCTGCGGTGGCGCTCGCTGGCGGCGTCGCGAGCCTGTTCGGCACGGTCATTCTCGGACGTCGCGCGCTGCTCGATCCCGGCGCCGACATTCGCGCCGCCTCGAGTCAGAATGCGCGTGCGCTTGCGGCCTATAGCGCGCCGATCGTGACCGCGCATCTTCTCTATCAGGCGATGCCGCTTGTGGCGCGCTCCATCGTGGCAAGCGTCTTCGGTTTCGCCGAAACCGGCCAGTTCGCGCTGGCCTATGATCTTGGCGTGCGTGCGGTGCAGGCGCTCGGCTCGGCGCTCGACGTGCTCTTGTTTCAGATCGCCGTCGCCGCGCATGAACGCCATGGCGTCGACCGCGCCAAGCAGCAGGTCGCGCGCAACATGGGCATCGTCGTCGCCTTTTTGCTGCCGGCGTGCGCCGGCCTCTGGTTCGTCATGCCGTCGATCGAAGCGCTCATCGTGCCGGCGCAATATCGCGGTCCCTTCGGCCATTACCTCGGCCTGCTGCTTCCGGGACTTTTCGCGATGGGCGTCATTCTGTTCGGCGTCAATCCCGTCTTTCAGATCGAAAAGAAGACGGCGCCATTGATGGTCGCGGCGCTTGCCGCGGTCGCCTTCGGCCTGGCGCTGCTCGTGATCCTACCCTGGGGCGAGGACGCTTCCAATCTCGCGATCGCGCAAGCCGGCGCCTACATCGCGGCGCTTGTGGCGACTGTATATTTCGCGCTGCGCACGCAGCCGGTCTGGCCGTCATTCTGGGACATGTTCGCTGCGCTCGTGGCGACGGGCGCAATGTCGCTCGCGCTCACGCCTTTGCGCGAGATGAGTCCGGGCATTCTCGCGCTCATCGTTCAGGTCCTGGCCGGAGCGGCCGTCTACGGGCTGCTGACCGTCGCCTTCGACATCTCCGGTCTGGGCGTGCTCGCGACGACCTGGCTCGAGCGGCGGTTCGCGCGGTCGTGACGCGGCCCGTCGGCGTCGCCATATGTTAGGCTAGCGATTGTAAGGAGCGCGCCATGGTGATGCCGATCTATGACGACGCGCCGCTGCGCTATTTGCGGCGGCCGATCGTGAATTGGACGCTGATCGCGCTCAACGTCGTCATATTCTTGGTGGTGCAGAGCGAGATTTTCGGCGATCCGCTGACCGTCGTGCGCGGCTTCGCGATCATCCCGCGCGTGCTCTTCGGCGAGGCCCAGCTCGCAGACTGGATCGTTGGACCGCCGGCGGCGCTGACGCTTGTAACGGCGCTGTTCTTTCATTCATCGGTGGTGCATCTCGGCTCGAACATGTTGTTCCTTTACGTCTTTGGCGACAATGTCGAAGACGCCATGGGTTCGCTGCACTATCTGCTGTTTTATCTTTCCTGCGGCGTCGCCTCCGGCGTGTTCTACATCTACGCCACGCCGCATTCGATCTTGCCGCTCGTCGGCGCGTCGGGCGCGATCTCCGGGGTCTGCGCGGCCTTTCTGCTGCTCCATCCGCGCGCGACGGTGGCGGGAATCTTTCCGCCGCTCTCGCTGGCGCTCGCGCCGATTTATCTCGGCGCCTGGCTCTCGGGGGCGCGGCCGAGGGCGATCCTGGGGCTGCGGGCGCCGTTGTTCTCTTTTGTCGCCTCCGGTTGGCTTTTCGTCGGCGCTTGGATTTTGATGCAGCTCATCAACGCGTCCATGGGCGAGGGCGGCGCTGTCGCCTGGATGGCCCATGTCGGCGGGATTGCGGCCGGTCTGGTGCTGACGCCGATCTTCAAGCGCCGCCGGCACAGGCTATTTGACCGCGGCGGCGCGCTCGCCCCCGCGCCGCGCGCGCCGGACGCTGGCGACGACGCGGCCTGATCGGTTAGGTCGGGTGGGCGCTTTGTTTGACTTGCGCGCGCGCCCCCGCTACCAGACCGCGCGACGGCTTTAGCCAGAGTGGCGCGCGCGCAAGCGGCGCTCCGACACCGTCTCGCCAAAGGGTCAGAAGGACCAAGGGGTCGCG
>JALOCA010000079.1 GCA_023227965.1 Lentimicrobiaceae bacterium
GGCAAGGAATTGGGTGAGGTATAGCGCCGTCGTCGTTTTGGCAGAGCCGCCCTTGAAATTGGCGACAGCGACGATCTGCAGTTTGTCGCCGGGCCGGCGCGTGGGCAGGAATTCGAGCGCTTCTTTCGGTCGCGCGGCTGCGAGATATTCACGCAGTTCACCGATCTGCGCCGGCGTGTAAGACCGGCGGCCGCCCGCGGATAAGGCCGGGGAAGGGCCAAGACCATCGAGCGACAATTGCCGGAGATAGCCGTCGGACACGCCGAGGAATCGCGCCACCTCGCCCGACGAAAACGACCGGAGCGTCTTTTTCGAGGCCGGCGGAAATAGCGTCGCGCTCAACGACTGCATCTGCCCCGAAAGAACTTTGGCGTGACGGGTCATCCGCGCAAGCGCATTCTCAGGGACCAAAGAAGGTGCGGCGTTTGAGAGGATCGCCATCAAAACGGTTCCCAGTCGTTAAACGGTATGCTTCCGTCTCCGACTAGAAGGCGATTCTCGGATCTTTGCAAGAAATAAAGAGTTAACGAAAACTTAAGGTGCTTGGCGCGCTCACGAGAACCCCAACGCGCAAAGGCGCACTGTTCATTAGCCGCCTTTACCAAACCGCCACACGGGAATTCCCATCTTGCGCGCTTTGTCGGCGAGGTTCTCGACGATGCCGGAACCGGGGAAGATGATCACACCGATTGGCAACGTTTCCAGCATCACATCATTGCGCTTGAAGGGCGCGGCGTTCTTGTGACGGCTCCAGTCCGGTTTGAACGCGACCTGAGGAACCTTGCGATTGTCCGCCCAGCAGGACGCGATCCGTTCGGAGCCTTTGGATCCACCGCCATGGAGAAAGACCATATCGGAATGCTTCGCATGGACCTTGTCGAGAGCTTCCCAAATCCGCCGATGATCGTTGCACTCGGCTCCGCCCGCGAAAGCGATCCGGGGTCCGCGCGGCAAGAGCACTTGTGTCTCGGCCAGCTTCTTGGCGTTCAGGAAATCGCGACTATCGATCATCGCAGCCGTCAGTGCGCGGTGATTGACCTTTGAACCTGATCGGGGACGCCAGACGGAGCCTGTCTCGGCCGCATAGAGTTCGGCGAGATGGTCCCGGAAGAATTCGAAGGCGTTGCGGCGTTCGTTGAGCGTCAGCCCTTGCGCAATCAACCGCTCCAGTTCGACCGAACGGATTTCCGAGCCGTCCTGTTCGGACTGTGCGCGACGCTGTGCGGTTTCGTTGTCGTCGAGCTCGCGATCGACGCGCTCCGCCTTGCGATGGAAGAGGTTGACGAAAGCCCAGAGCAGATCGGGTAGGTCGGCTTCGAGCCGCGTATTGAGAAAGAGATTTGAAAGCGATTCGACGGCGGATTCGAGGGCCATTGACGCAGAGTCGGAAGAGGGGAGGGGACGCGGATCCGGCTCGTCGTCTAAGGGGCGATAGCCCTGAAGCGCGAGTTCGTCGAGGAGATATGACAATGGCGATTCGTTTGGAGCGTCGTGGGGGAGGGGCGTGATGTCGATATCCATGGCGTTGCACTTTCGCTTCAAGGCCGCGCCGATCGCGGCCTGACAGCGATCACGAGCCACGGGCGGGTCGCGACGCACCCGAAGGGCCGCAGCAAAGCAAAGGACGCTTCCCGATGACTTGTTTGCTCCGCGAGGAATGCCCGGCTTTTGCGCCGGGCAGGGGAAAGAAGTCCGCGGGAAGCGTTGCGGCAAGCGAGCCGCTTGTGGCGTCATCGCTGCTCTTTCAGGCCGGCGCGCGGCCCTGTACGTGAAATGCATCTGCCACAGACGATCGGCTCGGCAACACCCACGACGATCGGCCTTCGCGCCAATATCCGAAATTCCGATGGCGCTATAAGAAGTCGTTATGCCCCCGAAGAAGCCCCTAACCGCGAAGAACCTCGAAGCGCTCGGCCCCGAACGGCTCGCCGAACTCCTGATCGAGATCGGCGACGCAAACGCCGCCGTCAAACGCCGTTTACGGCTCGAACTTGCCGGCGCGCATAGTTCTGCAGATGTCGCGCGCGAAATCCGCAAGCGCTTAAACTTGATCGCCCGCTCCCGAAGCTTCGTCGACTGGCAGAATCGGCGCGGGCTCGTCGAGGATCTCCAGACGCAGCGACGCGCCATCGTCGATCACGTTGGCAAGACCGATCCCAAAGAAGCGCTCGATCTGATGTGGGGCTTAATGGCGCTGGCCTCATCCGTCTCTGCGCGCTGCGACGACAGCAGCGGAACGGTGATCGGAATCTTTCATGATGGCGTAAGCGATCTCGGGCGGCTGGCCGAAGCCGCCAAAAGCGATGCCAAAGACCTGGCCGATCGCGCGTTTCAGGCCTTGCTCGACAATGACTATGGCCAGTTCGATCATCTCATCCCCACACTCAGCGCGGCTCTCGGCGATGCGGTCCTCGAACATTTGAAGAGTCGTCTTGTCGCGCTGTCGAAAGAACCCGCCAAAAAACCAGCCGAGCACGAGCGGCGAAAGATTGGCTGGTCGACGGACGGGCCGATCTACCAAGACGAGATCGCCAATCGTCATCGAAACCACGTCGTTGAAATGGCGCTGAGAGACATTGCCGACGCGCAGAACGACGTCGACGCCTTCATCGCTCAATATGATCCAGCAACACGAAAGGTTCCACGCATAGCGGCTGGAATTGCTGAGCGGCTGCTTGCCGCTAGCCGAGCGGCCGAGGCGTTGCAAACGATCGAAGCGGCGGAACACAAGCGTTCCGACTGGCCAGAATTGGAGTGGGAGGATGCGCGCGTCGCCGCACTTCAAGGGCTCGAACGCAGCGGCGTCGCACAGGCGGTGCGCTGATCGTGCTTTGAGCGATTTCTCTCGGCGCGACATTTGCGCGATTATC
>JALOCA010000080.1 GCA_023227965.1 Lentimicrobiaceae bacterium
ACATGCCAGCGGTTGAGGTTCAAATAGGCGAAAAGGAAGACGACGAGCGTCGCCGAGAGAACCGTCTCGGCGCCGGCGCGCCAGATGCGGTTGGCGTTGGCGTCAAAGCCGAAAATCTTGTCCCAAAAGCCGAAATCGATGCACACATAGGCCAGCACCGCCCAGGCGAGCGCCGCCGCCGCCGGGAAGATGACGGCGCCTTTCACCACGAAGACAATGGTCAGAAACAGCGCGAGCAGGCCGGCGATGCCGATGACGATGCCCTTGTAGAGCGTCAGGCTCGTCACCTTGTCCTTATAGGCGGCTGGCTCCCATAAATAGAGCTGCGGCAGGTTCGGCGTGCGCAGCTCCGCGACATAGGTGACCGTGGTCCCGGGGTCGAGCGTCAGCCGGAAAACGTCGGCGTCCGAGGCGTCTTCGGCCTCGGGCGGAAAGCCCTGGCTGGCCGTGATCGCCGTAATGCGCGTCGAGCCGAGATCGGGCCAGATGACGCCCGAGCCCTGCAGGCGGTAATGCGGGGCGACGATCAGGCGCTCGATCTGCTCATCCGTGTCGTTGGTGAGCGCGAAAACGATCCAGTTGGGCTGGCTGCCGGCCTCCTTGGCGCCGACCTCGATACGGCGGACGATGCCGTCTGAGCCGGGCGCGGTCGAGACCTGCAGGCGGTCGCCCTGCGAGGAATGTTTCTCAACGACATTGGTGAGATCGATCGCCCGCGCGCCTTGCGGCACCCGCACCGACTCCATGGCGACGGCCTGAGCGGAGAGGATGAACAAAAAGAGCGCAATCAGGTATTTTTTCAGACGCACGAACTCTCTTCTCGATGCCGCAGGCTCGGAGAACGCGTCTGGCGCGGCCGATGGCGGGCGCCAAGCGCGTGAGCGGGCTGTCATCGCCAGACTCTGATCGGAAAGTGGTAGAGGCTTCGAGCCCTGTCGGCAAGCCGATTCGCCAAGCTTTGCAATAACGGTATGTTCCTTGCGTCGCTGCGCTTCTTGGCCGCGCTTGCGGAGCGCGGACGGCGCCAATATACGCTGCTTGAAGGCCACCGTCGCAATCTGCAGACGCATGGCGGTTTTTTTGCGGTGTGCCCACCCGCGAAGTTCTGGGAAAACGGGAACGGATTGGATGCGAAGCGCTCTCGGCGGCCCTCGCCTTCTGCTGCGCCGCCTCCGCGAGATCAGCGCGGAACCGGTGAGCGCGCAGGCGCGGCTCGACAAGATCGTGGTGCAGATCGCCGCGAATATGGTCGCCGAGGTTTGTTCCGTTTATGTGCTGCGCGCCGACCAGCGCTTGGAGCTTTACGCCACGGAGGGCCTTAACCGCGAGGCCGTGCATCTCACCACGATGCACGCGGGCGAAGGCCTTGTCGGCCAGATCGCCAAGAGCGCCGAGCCTCTCGCCCTCTCCGAGGCGCAGGAGCATCCCTCCTTCTCCTACAAGCCGGAGACGGGCGAAGACGCCTATCACTCCTTCCTTGGCGTGCCGATCCTGCGCGGCGGCAACACGCTCGGCGTGCTTGTCGTGCAGAACAAGGTGCGCCGCGTTTATTCGGAAGAAGAGATCGAGGCGCTGCAGACGACGGCGATGCTGCTCGCCGAGCTGATCGCCTCGGGCGAATTACAGGCGATCGAAGACCCGCGCGATCTCGCGCTCTATCGCCCGGCGTCGCTGAGAGGCGCGCCGATGGCGGAAGGCGTCGGCCTCGGCCATGTGCTGCTGCACGAGCCGCGCGTCGTCATCAAGCAGCTCGTCGCCGAGGACATGCCCGCTGAACTCGCGAGGCTCGAACATGCGATCGACGCGATGCGCCAGTCGATCGACGAGCTCGTCGCGCATAGCGACCGCATCGCCGCCGGCGAGCCGCGCGACGTGCTCGAAACCGTGCGCATGGTCGCCTATGACCGCGGCTGGGTGCGCCGCCTGCGCGAAGCGGTGATGACCGGGCTGACGGCGGAGGCGGCGGTCGAGCGCGTCCAGAACGACGCGCGCGCGCGCATGCAGCGCCAGACCGATCCCTATCTGCGCGACCGCCTGCACGATCTCGACGATATCGCCAACCGGCTGCTGCATCAGCTGACGGGTCAGAGCTACGTCGCCGATCGCGACAGCGTGCCGGAAAACGCCATCATCGTGGCGCGCAACATGGGGCCGGCGGCGCTTCTCGACTATGACCGCAAGCGGCTGCGCGGCCTCGTGCTGGAGGAAGGCGGGCCAACGAGCCACGTCGCCATTGTCGCGCGCGCGCTTGGCGTCGCCACCGTGGGACTCGTCGCCGGCCTGATCGACATCGTCGAAACCGGCGATCCGATCATCGTCGACGGCACGACCGGCGAAGTGCATGTCCGGCCGCAGCCCGACGTGCAGAGCGCTTATGCTGAAAAAGCGCGGCTGCGGGCGCGGCGTCAGGAGCAATACGCCAAGCTGCGCGATGTGCCGGCGGTCACTAAGGACGGCGTCGAAATTGGGCTGCAGATGAACGCCGGCCTGGCGATCGACATGCCACATCTGCATGAGACCGGCGCGAATTCGATCGGACTATTCCGCACCGAACTGCAATTCATGCTCGCGCCGCGCTTTCCGCGCATGGACGAGCAATATCGCTTCTACAAAGCCGTGCTCGACGCCGCGCCGGATAAGCCGATCACGTTTCGCACGCTCGACATCGGCTCCGACAAGATCCTTCCCTATATGGCGAAGATCGAAGAGGAGAACCCGGCGCTCGGCTGGCGCGCCATCCGCATCGGCCTCGACAGGCCGGGGCTTTTGCGCATGCAGCTGCGCGCGATGCTGAAGGCGGGCGCCCATCGCAATTTGCGCATCATGTTTCCGATGATCGCCAATGTCGCCGAATTTGATGCGGC
>JALOCA010000081.1 GCA_023227965.1 Lentimicrobiaceae bacterium
CCGTCGTGCGGCATAGTTGGTGAAATCAGTCTGGGCACCGCTGCTCCACTCGCTCATGAACTGCGCGGCCCGGGTGAGTTCCTTTGACCGACCATAGGCGTTCTCACTGGCGGATTGATGATCAACTGCCTCGCGATACGAGGAGTCGAAGCCCGAGGTGCCGGTGGTTCGGCTGCCGCGCGCCCACTGGTAGGCATCCGACGAGCGGAATTCCTTGACCAGAGCGGTGGCTTCCGACAACTGCGATGTCTCAACGGCCTTGCGAGCATAGTCGTGGGCGCTCTGAAGACGCTCTTGGTCCATGTGTCGACCCTCTCGCGTCATTTGACCGCCAATTTCAGTGAGCGGAATCTTGGCACCGGCTGAAGCGGATGCGACGACGCTCTTGCCAACAATCGAGTCTTCACCCAATCCCAGCCGCCGGTTGACCTCGCGGGCCACCGAGTTCAGTTTCTGGATCTGCGTCGAGGTGGATCCGCCATCGGACGTGGTGCTCGCGCCGGAGCGTTGTTGTGAGCGGTCGAAACTGTCCTGGATGCCGAGTGCATTGGTCAGCGCCGCCGACTGGCTGCGCTGCATCGAATCGCGTTCGGTCCTGGCAAGGGTTTCCGATTCGCGGGCATTTTCTGAAAGGGAGGTGGCCTGGCGCTCGCTGAAGGTGAAGGTCGTGGCCAGCCGGCTCAAGGTGGCCTGGTAGCGGAAGACGCCGGCATCCGGCCCGCTGCCCTGAATGGTGCTGCCGTGAGCATTGCTCGTCGTCGACATGAAGGCGGAGCTCCTGTTCGGCGCGAGTTGCTGCTGGTCGATGGAGACCGAATCCTGGGTGACGTTTCCCTTGCTCGTCGCACTCGACTCTCCCGACACGGCCGACTGCATCGGCCCGACACCGGTGACTGCCTGGAAGGCGACTTCGCCGCCCTTGATGATGGCGGTGGCGATGATCGGGATCGAGATCACCATGTAGCCCGCCACGGCCTGGTCGGAGATGGCGCCGTGGTAGATGCTCGATGCGGTTTCGAGGGCCAGGCCCTGGGTCGATGCACCCATGCGCGCTGCGGATTCGAGGTTCTTGGCGCTGGCCAGCGTGGCCACGTAGTTGAGGATCGCATACAGAGGCGGCCAGAGCTGGATCCAGACGAGACTCAGGACGAAGCTCTTGAGCGCGAGTCCGAGGCCCCGGCCCTGCGCCAACAGAAACAGCAGGAACACGAACGGGAATACCGCATAGATGATCGCCTCGATCACGTTGCGTACCAGCGGCAGGGCCTGCTCGGCGACCTTGCCCATGGTCAGGAAAGACGAATTGATCGAGGCCGTGGCGTTCGCCCGGGCGGTCGCGATCATGATGGATGCAGGGTCGTTGATCTTCTGCCCGACGATGCTGCTCGTATCCTGCATCAGGTTGATCATGATGTTCTGGCGCAGGAGGTCGGCCGCACCCTGGGCGGCCGTTGCGATCTTGGTCTTGTAGTAGGCCTGTTCGATCTGGCTGTCGATCACGCCTTGGGCGGCGGTGGGGTCCAGCGATGGATTCAACTGGAAGGCGAGCATCGCGCGGGCACGAGCGACTTCGGCCGGCAGGCGGCTGGCGACGTAGGTGTAGACGTTGGGGCAGGTATCGACCTGCACCGGGTTGCCATAGGTCGAGAACCGCGCCGGATTGGGTGTTCCCATCAGTGCCCAGATGTCGGTGCTCTGGGAGAAGGTCGCCGGGTCGATGGTGCCGTCCTGCAGGTCGTAGAGGGTGCAGTTGTAGACGTAGGCGATCAGGTCGGTGCGAAGCTGCGGGTCGGCGACGTTGGCCCGGCGGGAGGCCTGGATCAGCCGGTTGCCGAACAGCACTCCGTTCTTCTGGTAGGCCAGCTCGGAGGGCAACTGGGCATTCGGCGCCGGGATCACCTGGAACGCGGTCTCGAAAAATCGCGTCATGACGTCGCCCACCTTGCTCGTGTAGTGGCCGAAGAAAGCCACACCGATCGGAACATTGCCGACCACCACCGGGGACTGGCTGCCCAGCTTGTCCACGATCACGACATCGGCCCTGGGCAGGAAGAGACCGTAGTAGAGCAGCATGAAGCCGATGAGCCAGCTCCAGCCGTGAAACCGACCCGGCGTGAACAATCCGGCGAAGGCCGCGACCAGCACCCCGGTCACCGCGACGGTCTTGACCAGCCCGAAGTAGTCGTCGCCACCCATGATGGCGGCGATGGCGTTGAACACCCCGGTCAGGGTATCGACGTTGCCGTAGGCGTAGATTTCAAACATGGAGGATTGAACCGGGCGGCACGGCCCGCACTGTTGTGGTCGGCTAGGAACCGCGTGCGCCCGAATTGGCGCTGAAGTCGAGCATCGCTTTCACCGTCGACGGCATCGAGCTCCAGAGTTGCCGTTCCAGGGTTTGCAGGTCCTGCGTCATGGACGATACCGAGCGCACCTTGGCATACGCGGTCTGTTTCTCGACGAGCAACTGACGGTGGGCCTCCTGCGCGTTCTGGCGCAAAGTCTCCACGTACTGCTGCTCGACCCCGGTGCGCTTCAGGGTCTGCGAGAGCGCGCTCAATGCCTGGCGAATCGCCCGACTCATAAAAGTCTCGGCGTAGTCGAGGGCG
>JALOCA010000082.1 GCA_023227965.1 Lentimicrobiaceae bacterium
AGCTTTTCGGTTTTGCTTATAAAAGTACGAATTTCTCTCTGTGGTAGCAAACGATTTTTTATTTGTTACCTTTGAATCGCTAATAAAAATAATGACTCAGGAAAATTCGTTATTATCGGTCAATAATTTACAGGTCAGCTTCTGGACGGAAAACGGGATAATGCAGGCAGTGAACGGAATCTCTTTTTCACTGGGAAAAGGCAAAACCCTTGGTATTGTAGGCGAATCCGGCTCCGGCAAATCGGTAACGGCTCTTTCGGTAATGCGACTGATACCCGAACCTCCGGGAAAAATTGCAGAAGGAGAAATTTTCTTTCATCCGGAAGGGAAACAAGCCGTTGACCTCCTCCAGCTTCAGGAAAAAGAACTCCGGCATTTTCGCGGAAGCGATATTGCCATGATTTTCCAGGAACCGATGACCTCACTTAACCCGGTGATCCGTTGCGGAAAACAAATTACCGAAGCCATCTGCCTTCACCAGAAAGTAAGTAAAAAAGAAGCCCGGGCAAAAACCCTATCTTTGTTTAATGAAGTGTTGCTTCCCCGCCCTGAAAAAATATTTGATGCCTATCCGCATGAGATTTCCGGCGGGCAAAAACAACGGGTAATGATTGCCATGGCTATATCGTGCAATCCGGCAGTACTCATAGCCGACGAACCTACCACCGCCCTTGATGTTACGGTGCAAAAAACCATACTCGAACTGCTGAAAAGCCTTCAGCAAAAATACGGGATGGCTGTTATTTTTATTTCGCACGACCTGGGAGTGATAGCCGAAATTGCCGACGAAGTTTGCGTGATGTACAAGGGAGAAATCGTTGAGCAGGGAAACGTCGCAGAAATTTTTGAGAATCCGCAGCATCCTTATACCAAAGGATTGATTGCCTGTCGCCCGCCACTCGACAAGCGGTTGCGGTTTTTGCCTACGGTGAGCGATTTTTTAAATAATTCCGCTACGGTTAACGGTGGAAATATTAATTTTTCTGAAAACTTTGTTATTACAACGGAAGAGAGAAAAGCGGTTCACCTGCAGATTTTTGCGAAAGAACCGGTTTTACAGGTAAAAAATCTCCAGACCTGGTTTCCGGTGCGGAAAGGGGTTTTCGGGAAAACAAACACTTATGTAAAAGCCGTTGACGATGTAAGTTTCGATGTGTACCCTGGTGAAACTTTGGGATTGGTTGGCGAAAGCGGTTGTGGCAAAACCACCTTGGGACGCAGCATCCTCCGGTTGCAGCAACCTACCGGCGGCAATGTTTATTTTTACGGAAAAGACATTGCCACCCTGTCGCGAAGCAAAATGCGCCATTTGCGAAAAAAACTGCAAATCATTTTTCAGGACCCGTATTCTTCGCTTAATCCCCGCTTAACCATAGGTTCTGCCATTATGGAGCCTATGAAAGTGCATGGCATTTATGAGAACAACCGCATCCGTAGGGAGAAAGTGATAGAACTACTCGAAAAAGTAAACCTCGAAGCAGGACATTTTAACCGTTATCCTCATGAATTTTCGGGCGGGCAACGGCAACGGATTTGCATTGCAAGGGCATTGACTACCAACCCACGGTTTATCATCTGCGACGAATCGGTGTCGGCACTTGACGTGTCGGTACAGGCACAGGTACTTAATCTGCTTAACCAATTGAAAAAAGAGTTTGGGTTTACCTATATTTTTATCTCACACGATCTTTCGGTGGTAAAATTCATGTCCGACCGCATGGCGGTGATGAAAGACGGTAAAATAATGGAAATAGGCGATGCTGATGCCATTTATGCCCACCCGCAGACGGAATACACCCAAAAACTGATAAAAGCAATACCTAAAAGGTAAGAGGGGGCGTTTTTTACGTTTTGTACCGGTTTACAACGCATTTGTACTCCGTTTAAACAGGCTCTGTTCAAAGTAACTGTGCCATTCTATAATTTTTCTTTTTCAAAGCCCCCCAAACAAAAGGATTTTTTTGGAATTTTTTTTATTTTGTAAATCGTTTGTCAAAGATAATAGGTAATTGCGATTGTATGGCGCGCCATCCAAATATTGGTGTCTGCCAATTGTCTGCCACAAGTTGTTTTTGAATTAGATACAGCAGTTTCATTAGCGCCGTATCGCTGCTAAATATTTAATATTTATAACGAAAAAAATCTCTATACTGCGAAAAAATATAATAATAACTACCGTAAAAAAATAGTTTTTAATTACTTTTCTGCCACAATAACATCCTGAAAGTTTAAAGATATTTCTTTAGGTCTTCCTGACCAGAATCCGTACAAAGTCTGCACAATTTTCAGGTTATTTTTGGGGAAGAGGATATTGATATAACTTTCTTCATAAGCTACATTTGCAGTATCGGTAATTGTGTCCATCAGGTAAAAATCTTCTTTTTCATGTTTAAAAATAAAGGCAGGAGCTTTCAGGCTGTATGTTTTTGCTTCCTGGTTCATTAAAAAGAACGTAACACAACATTTTCCTCCTTTTTTTAAAACCCGGGCTATTTCGGAGGTGTAGTTTTCTACT